>JAUVSB010000002.1 GCA_030597275.1 Gammaproteobacteria bacterium | reverse complement strand
GGGGTGGTCAAGCGGGCAGATGAAAGGAAAAGTTTTAATATCAATCGCGAGATATTATCTATCAGGGAGAGAATGAGCATGGTGCTTGATCGGGTCAATAATAAAGAATTCATTCCGTTTGAGTCATTATTCGAAGAGAATGAAGGAAAGATGGGACTGGTTGTTACCTTCATGGCCATCCTTGAACTGCTTAAAGAGCATCTTCTTCTGATTGTACAAAATGAGCAGTTTGCCCCGATACACGTAAAGGCCGCAGCCTGATATGGAAATGAATAACAGTATGAATGAGAAGCAAGAATCAGAATTTGCTAACGACAGCAGTCCTGATGAACTAAAGAACATCATTGAAGCTGCGATTTTGGTCAGCGAAGAACCGGTCACAGTTGATCGTATTCTGGGAATGTTTACCGATGCGACAAAACCGGAGCGATCAACAGTTAATGATCTATTGCTTGAACTGGAACAGGAATATGCAAATCGCGGGTTTGAACTTAAACGGATAGAGAAGGCTTATCGTATCCAGACACGTGAAGAATACTCCCCCTGGTTAGCCCGTCTCAGAGCCGGCAGGCCGCCGCGCTACTCACGGGCCCTGCTCGAAACCCTGGCCATCATCGCCTATCGACAACCTGTTACCCGAGGTGAAATTGAAGAGATCCGCGGTGTTGCTGTTAGCACTGACATTATTCGCACCCTGGTGGATCGTGAATGGGTTCGTCAGGTTGGGGTACGTGATGTGCCCGGCAAACCTGCCTTGTTTGCCACTACTCGCTCGTTTCTCGAGTATTTTAACCTGGAGGGTCTGAGCCAGTTGCCTAGCTTACAGGATATCCGTGATATGGATACCATTGCAGCAGAACTCAACATGAAACTGCCACTTGATGAAGGCAGAGAAAATCCTGGTTCGGTAGACGATGCTGAAGAAAAAAGTGAAACCAACGACGCTGACCAGAATGATGAACACGACACGCAGGCTGATCTGTTAGAGAACGACAATAATATCGACGACATGCCGACTGATGGCCCAGCAGATGATGGAGCAGCTGCAGACGAAGATTCGCTGAATAGGAATATCGATAATGGCGAAAATAGTGAACCCTCTGATGAGGATACTTCAAAACCTTCATGAAACCAGAGCGTATTCAGAAGGTCATGGCCCAGGCCGGTGTTGGTTCGCGCAGGCAGATAGAGTTGTGGGTCAGGGAAGGACGAATTACAGTTGATGGAAAAACAGCTGAGATCGGTCAGCTCATTACCCGCGAGCAGCGCTTTACGCTTAATGGCAAACCAATAAGGCTGAGAGATAAGGCGCCTACCCGGGTCCTGATATTAAACAAACCCGAGGGCGCTATATGCTCAAGAGATGACCCGGAGCACAGCAAAACCGTGTTTGACTTGCTGCCACGTACAAAGCATGACCGCTGGGTACTGGTAGGCCGGCTGGATATCAATACCTCGGGACTATTGCTGGTTACAAATAACGGCGAACTGGCAAACCGCCTGATGCATCCCTCATCAGAGATAGAACGCGAATATGCGGTTCGTGTGCTGGGAGAAGCCACTCCTGAGCAACTTCAGCAGTTACTGGATGGTATTGAGCTTGAAGATGGACTTGCTGCATTTCTCAGCATCAGTGAAGGCGAGGGTAGCGGCAGTAATCGCTGGTATCACGTGATATTAAAAGAAGGTAAAAATCGGGAAGTGCGCCGGCTCTGGGAAGCAGTAGGCTTGAAAGTTAGCCGATTGATACGCATACGTTATGGCATGATAGCCTTGCCACGCTTATTGCGTGGACAGTATAAAGAGCTGCCGGAAAAACAGGTTACCCAGCTGATGCAATCTGTCGGTATGCGCAATGAACCAGAAAAACCACCCTCCCGGAATGAGAGGTCATCAAACAGAGGGGCCGCTGGACAGACAGGTCGGCAAAAGACTGATAAGTCCAGAGGTGCTCGCAGAGGTGGTAACAAGACCAGGCGCAAAGAGTCTTCCCGTGATGATTCGCGGAGTTCTCCTTATGGCAAAAGTAGCAGAAGCAAAAAGACCAGCCGCCAACCTGCAAGACGCCGCACCCGTGGATGAGTACAAAAAATAAATACCAGCGCATATACGATATTCTGGATTCACATTACGGCCCGCAACACTGGTGGCCAGCCGACTCTCCGTTTGAGGTCATGGTCGGTGCAGTACTGGTACAAAATACCACGTGGAAGAATGCCAGCGCCGCCATCAGCAAGCTAAAAGAAGCTGGCCTGATGTCGCCTTCAGCCATCACAAAAACAAGCATAGATCACCTGGCTACTCTAATCATTAGCAGTGGCTACTTCAATATCAAAGCAAAGCGACTTATGGCGCTCTGTGAATGGTTATGCGATCAAGGTGATATTGAGCAACTAAAACTGCGAGCTTTAAAGATATTACGCAAAGAACTGCTTGCAGTGCACGGCATCGGCCCGGAAACGGCTGATGATGTCTTATTGTATGCGTTGGACAAGCCGGTTTTTGTGATTGATGCTTATACCTGTCGTTTATTTTCCCGACTTGGTCTAATCGAACATGATGAAACTTATGAGAAACTGCAACAGAGCTTTGAACAGTCATTAGAATGCAATGTGGAATTATTCAATCAATATCATGCATTGATCGTGGTGCATGCGAAAAATATCTGTCAGAAAAATCCTGTGTGCGAAAAATGCTGCTTACAGAAAGACTGTCTGAAATGGAAAAATATCTAACAATGATTGAGTCACTATAATGTCTGTAAAAATAATTAAGGCAGACTATTGCAACGAAAAAAATAGACAGGAAATAACGTTATTATTAGACCACTATGCGAAAGACCCGATGGGAGGAGGGAAACCGCTTGAGGAACATGTGATAGAAAATGTCGCTAACGAGCTGTCCAGAATTCCTCATGCATTTAGTGTTATAGGCTATGTAAATAATAAAGCTGCCGGTTTAATAAACTGTTTTGAGCAGTTTTCTACTTTTTCTTGCAAACCCTTAATTAATATTCATGATGTTATTGTATTGAAAGAATATCGAGGTAAGGGTCTGAGTCATAAAATGCTTAAAAAAGTAGAAGAAATTGCTATCGAAAAAGGCTGCTGTAAATTAACCCTCGAGGTGTTGAGTAATAACGAAATTGCAAAATCATCATATAAGAAATTTGGTTTCAGCAGTTATGAACTTGATCCTGCGGCAGGGCAGGCCTTTTTCTGGGATAAACAATTATAATTCAGTTAAGGAAACTCTAATAAATTTAGAAAAGCTCGTCATTGCACCCTTCGGGCATTTCCTGTGGTCACGAGCACCGAAGCGCGGCAATCTCATGAAATATAATCAATGACTTAGAGGTTGCCACGTCACCATGTTCCTCGCAATGATGCAATTATCAGAGGATCATTATAAATAACCATTACTTTGGTTTGTAAGCGAGAAGTAATAAATGAAGGATAGCTAAAATGGGAAAAACTAAAAAATTTGATTACCGCGCAGTTCAGGATGATACTGAATGGACAGCAGAAATAATAAGGCGAGTAACATCCAGTAAAGTCGTTGTTTCAAAAAGCCAAAGTGGATTTTCCTCTGAATCCGAAGCTCTGAAATGGGGAAATGATGAGCTAAAGACTTTCTTGCTGAACCTGAAAGAAAAAAATAAGCGTCATGCTGAACAACGTGAGAAAAAAACCGGGAAAACACCCTCGTCAGAAAGTACAAAAGAGAGCAGTGAACAATAAAAACATACCGTAAATTCAGAATGCAATCTGATAACATTGAAAATTGAGTTTGAAACCATCCATCAGGACGATAAATGGCTGTAATCGAGACTAAACCGTCATTTAGAATGTATTTTAAATAATTCAAACCACTCGAAAGCAGACATGCCGGAAGCAAGATTGAACCCTGTTTTTTTAGCTAATGGCAGGCTCTTGATGCCATAGCTTAGTAATCAAGGTCTGACTCCCTGGAAGCCAGGTTTTTTTACAGACCGTGGCGACCGCACACTCGCGGTAACTGCTCAGAGGTTTACAGGAAAAGTGGCCAGCAGGTTCTGCATCTCTCGTTTCAATTCTTCGTCGGGAATCTCAATCTCATCGCGGCGCCGGGATGCCGTGAGCCTGTAGACCGTCTTGTGCGTTTTGGCATCAACGATGTTTACGACTAGCATAGCGTGTTTCTCAGTCTCAGGCTCATAGTGCTGAAAGATGCCTTCATCAGGCATCTTCTGCAGCTCAAGTCCAGCCGTTTTTTTAATGCCAAATACAAATTGCACATCAATGTCCGGGTCGGATTCTGCCTGTTGCAGGCCCTTTTTCTCCAAGCCAGAGGTAATTGCAGCTTTCAGTGCAGGTTCTATATCTTGGCGCACATTCTGGACCTTTAGTGCCGAGACACGGAACGTCTCATAGTGATCAAAGGGCGCTTTCTTGTCGAGGGTGTACTCGCTCTTGATATTATAACTGGGCTTCTTGCCCGGCTTTTCCAGACGAAAGCGAAGTGAGAGATTGTTATGGGAATCTGCCTGCCGTAATGCCTCCTCCTGGCTAATTTTGTCCTCGGCTACTAAATCGAACAGCGCCTGATCAAAAGTAACACAGGTACGCCCCTTGGATTTCTCCATGGCGGATTTGAGTTCATCAACCCGGCCTTTCTCAATAAGGTCGGCGATATAGGGCGTATTCACCATCTGCTCTACGACGGCAACCCGTTTGTTGTCATATCCCGCACAGAGCCGCTGTGAGATAACAGCCTTCAGATTCAGGGACAAATCCAGAAGGATCTGCTTGTGTGCCTCCTCCGGGAAGAAATTAATGATACGGTCGATGGCCTGATTGGAATTGTTGGCATGCAGGGTTGCAAGGCACAAATGCCCAGTTTCGGCATAGGAGAGTGCCTGCTTCATTGTCGTTGCGTCGCGAATCTCGCCGATGAGGATAACGTCAGGCGCTTCTCGCATGGCGTTAATCAGGGCGGCACCAAACGACAGGGTATCCATGCCAACTTCCCGCTGGTTAACCAGTGACTTTTTATTCTCGTATATGAACTCAATGGGATCCTCAATGGTGAGGATATGGCCGGGACTGTTGGCATTACGGTAATCAATCATAGCGGCCAGGCTAGTCGATTTCCCCGTCCCAGTGCCACCTACCACTAACAGCAGGCCACGTTCTGTCATAATCAAATCTTTAAGCGTTTCAGGCAGCCCCAGGGACTCGATGGAGGGTATCTTGTCCTTGATATGCCGCGCTACCAGAGCCGGTTCACCGCGTTGTCGAAATACGTTGACGCGGAATCGACCCACTGATGGCACATTAAGAGACTTATTGAGCTCATAGGTTTGCTCAAAGTTTTTTGTTTCGCGGTCATTGAGAATAGAGTAAATCAGACTGTAGTTTTCCTGGTCCTCGAGTGGTGGCGAATCGGGGTCGATGGGTCGCATAATTCCGTCGACCTTGACCATGGGTGGTGAATTGACGCTAATGAACACGTCTGATGCGCGTTGCTGAACGGCTTTGGCTAGCAGTGAGGTTATATCCATCAGTTTCTTCTCTATTATGATATGGGTTGATTTTACATTACGACAAAGGCCGTTTCATCCTCCCCCATCTAAATTCATTCATTCCTGCACGTGCTGGTCAATTAAATGAACGACCATGTAAAACGTTAGAAGACAAGGCATCGGTAAAAGATTTAACACATATGTAGCATTGGCCAGTTGAACTCGCAATCCATAACGGTCATTTGTGATCCGCAGATGAATCGTTGAATTCAGCCAACATTAGCCACCTGTATATTAAACACTGTTCCGCATGAATCGATAACATGCCATCCCACTATCGATAATTTTGGAGTAATATATTCCCAACAATAACAGAATTAAGGAACCGGCCATGTCCCCCGACAACACCCCAATCACTGATCTAGTCCCAGATTTTGACAAAGAAAGATATAGTTTCGATGTACCCGAGATGCCGCCGGTAGACAATAAGATGGATCCGGATTCGCACCAGGGAAACTGGCTTTGGGTGCACTATGACAGCACTAATCATAACTACAAGAATGAAGACTCGCTTGAGGTTATGCCATCACGGTTCACGGACGTCGTTACCCCCGAGATTCCGCTCGAGGTTGATGTCTTCTACTCGATGCGCAGCCCATACAGCTACCTCGCCATCCAGCGCTATACTTGGCTCAATTCCAACTTCAACGTGGATGTGAACATCAAGGTGATTTTCCCGGTTGCCGTCCGCACGCCAGGGATGTTCTCAGGCGGCCTTGGTGGAACTGAGGAAGCGCCTCCCAAAAAAGGCGGCAGATGGTACAAGTGGGCCGATACGTTGCACGATGCCGCTCGCTCCGGGAAGTACGAGGGTGTGCCGTTTCGTTTTGCCGATCCTGATCCCGTCGTGCAGAACCACTGGCCATTTGAGAACCCCAACAGTGGCTTCATCCTCCCACTCGAAGAGCAGCCCTACATCACGTGGCTGGTACGTCTTGCCAACGCTGCTCAACTGGCGGGCAAGTGCCTCGAATATGTTAACCAGATCAGCCCGCTCATCTGGGGTGGCCGTTCAGATTTCTGGCCAGCCGACATCGAGGGTGCCTTCAACAAAACGGGCCTGGATTACGACGCCACGATCAGGGATATCCAGAAGAATCCCGCAAAGTACGATGAGGTCTGGCAACAGAATCAGGCGGAGTTTCTGGCATCAGGTCACGGGGGTGTGCCCTGCGGGGTATTCCGTGGCGAGCCGTTCTTCGGCCAGGATCGGTTCGACCAGCTCTTCTGGCGTCTGCGGCAGAACGGATTGACAATGCGCCCTGAACCTAGAGCGCCGTTTACCACGAAGCCGTTACGCTGGCCTGCCGGTGACTGATTGAGCGATCTCCTGCAGACATGCAAGTGCTCATGATCTCATCAGTGACAGCTATCTCTGGCGGAGCATACTCTGATGTATAACGCAGAAGGTTTCGAATCATTCAGGCTATCGACTGGTGGCCTGGTCTACAGACTCCTGAAACTGTTACACATCCAGCAACCTGATAACTATTCCTTCAAACGTCGTCATATCGCGTTAATAACATTATGCTGGTTGCCCCTGCTCTTGTTTACAGCCATCGAAGGCAATCTGTTTAACACCAGCATCGATTCACCTTTTATCTACGACCTTACCCCCTACGTCCGATACCTGATCGTTCTGCCCCTGCTCATCAATGCAGACGTAATAATCGACCAGCTAATTATCAGTGTATTGCAGAGCGTCAGTACATCTGGAATTCTCGGTGATGACAACAAGGAAAAATACAACAAGGCGATTGAAAAGCTATCACAAAGAAAAGATTCATATATTGCCGATATCGTGATCCTGGTTATCAGTTATAGCGTTGTTCTGTCGTACCTGAGTAACCTGGAGGAACTCAGCGTCAGTACGACATTCACTAACTGGATCATTACCCATGGGGATACAGGCGCACGACTAACCCATGCCGGTTGGTGGTTTTTGCTGGTTAGTTCACCCGTACTGCAGATTATCCTGTACCGCTGGTTCTGGCGTTTTTATTTATGGGTTGAATTCCTGTACCGCGTTTCCAGGATCGAGCTGAAACTACAACCGACACACCCTGACCTGGCAGGTGGGCTGGGCATTCTTAAAAATGGCGAAAGTGCTTTCATCCTGATAGCGATAGCCTTCGGAGCTTTGCTATCCGTGGGTCTGGCCGAAGACATCCTCTACACTGACATGACACTGATACAGTCTCTGCCAGACATCATTGGCTTTATTGTCATCGCCATCGTTCTCATGACATTGCCAATGTTCTTTTTTACCAAACAACTTGCGATGACCAGACGATGGGGGCGTGTTGTCTATGGCGACCTGGGCCATCGCTTGTCAAATGCCTTTGACAAAAAGTGGGGCGACACATCTGATCTGTCAAATGGGGATGAACTACTCAAAACAGCAGACTCCTCGGTTGTCTGTGACTATGCTGATATCTATAACGTAGTGGATGATATGCGTTTCATACCGATTAGCCTGAAAGGATACTTCCTTCAATTAACCGTCCTGGCTATACCTTTCATCCCCCTGATACTGACCGAGTATTCACTTACTGATATATTGAAACGCGTTATCGATACCCTTGTTTAACCTTACCGTATAGGAATCAGCTGGCATGTCCACACGGGCGAATTTTATTCACTTGCTGAAGGTCGACTTCTGGCAGACAGCGGCGGTTTAAATTACTAAGAAAATGTCCGCTTAGGAAAAATCTAAGCGAACTGGGATACTCCCTGATATTGTCCGCCATGTCTCGGCAACAGTCATTTTCCTGGCTGTAGGATTGAGTAAAAACTTTTACACTCAGACTGTCAGATCATGTATGAACTAACAGAATTACGGGGCACTAAAGGTTCTGTTATTAATTAGAGGTGCCCTTAGGTTTTCCCTTATTCTATTCACAGGGCTCAACAATAGTTGGGCGAATGGTTTCAGGCTGGACCGGATCCAGCTTCCATATCTCCTTGTTGTATTCCTCGATAGTACGGTCGGAAGAGAACATGCCGCAGCTGGCTGTATTCATAATGCTCATTTTTAACCAGTGCTGGCGATCCCGGTAGCAATCGGCAGCACGCTGCTGGGTATCAATATAGTCACGATAGTCTGCCAGTGTGAACCAGGGGTCATGGCGGTCTTTGAGTGTAGCAATGAGATCATTAAAAATTCCCGGTTCATCAATATTGAAATGCCCTGACTCCAGCAGCTTCATAACCTGGCTCAGACTCTCATCAGCATCGATGATAGCCTGTGGATCATAGTGATCTTTTATCGCAGCCAGGCCTTCAACATGGTGACCGAACAGGAAAAAATTCTCCTCACCGACAGCATCCAGAATCTCGATATTAGCACCGTCATAGGTGCCGATAGTCAGCGCACCATTCATCATGAACTTCATATTCCCGGTCCCCGATGCTTCCTTGCCTGCAGTAGATATCTGCTCCGAAAGGTCGGTGCCCGGGGCAATGATTTCCATTGCCGAAACGCTGTAATTGGGTAGAAATGCCAGCTTCAGACGATCACCAACGTCGGGATCATCATTGATGATCGATGCGATATTATTGATTAGCTTGATGATCATTTTTGCCCGCGTATAACCGGGTGCAGCCTTGCCACCTATCAACACACAGCGATTGGTCCAGTCCGCTACATCGCCCTTCTTGATGCGGTTATATAGGTGGATCACGTGCAGCACATTTAATAACTGGCGCTTGTATTCATGAATACGTTTCACCTGGACATCAATCATGGATTGAGGGTCGAACACCACACCGCATTCCTTTTCTACCAGCTCGGCCAGGCGCTCCTTGTTCTGCTGCTTGATTTCGAACCAGGCATGATGAAATTTTTCCTCTGATGGGTCACTGAATTTCTTCAGTGCATCAATCTTGCGCAAGTCCCTGAGCCAGTCTTCACCAATATTCTGGTTGATCAGCCTGGTCATCAGGGGATTGGCGTGGCCCATCCAGCGTCGCGGGGTGACACCATTGGTCTTGTTGTTGAATTTTTCCGGCCACAGTTCGTAGAAATCCCGGAACAAACCTTCCTTCAACAACTCCGAATGCAGATGGGCAACGCCATTGACCGAAAAACTGCCGGCAATAGCCAGGTGTGCCATCCTGACCTGCCGCACACCACCTTCCTCAATCAAGGACATGCGTTTCATGCGTGCCGAATCTCCGGGCCAGCGACGGGCAATTTCTCTAAGCATCTGTGAGTTGATCTTGTAGATAATCTCGAGGACGCGCGGTAACAATCTTTCAAACAGGAACACAGGCCATTTTTCCAGTGCTTCCGGCAACAGGGTATGGTTGGTATAGGCCATACATTTTGTTGTGATCGCCCAGGCTTGGTCCCACTCCATATGATTTTCATCAATAAGAATACGCATCAGTTCAGCCACTGCGATCGATGGATGGGTATCATTGAGCTGGAGTACATTGCCTTCAGCAAAATCAGCCATGCCATCACCAGTGATTTCTTTCCAGCTGCGCTGTATGTCTTTAAGACTGGCCGAAGCCAGGAAGTACTGTTGCCGCAGGCGCAGCTCCTTGCCATTTTCACTGGCATCATTGGGATACAGCACCATGGTGATGGCCTCGGCATGGTTCTTCTGCTCGACAGCTTCGGCATAATCACCGGCATTGAACTCATCCAGCGAGAATTCATCGGTGGCAGCCGCACGCCACAGGCGCAGGGTATTGACGGTATCGTTTCCATATCCTGAGACCGGCACATCATAGGGTATGGCCAGCGTATCCTGTGTGTCGATCCATTTTGTTACCTTCCTGCCCTGCTCATCAATAACATTTTCCGTCCTGCCTCCGAAATGCACCACCTGGGTAAATTCACTGCGTTTGATTTCCCATGGGTTTCCTTCACGCAACCAGTGATCCGGTTCCTCAACCTGGTAGCCGTTCTCGATTTGCTGCCTGAAAATGCCGTACTCATAGCGTAGACCGAAACCGATCACCGGCAGCTGCAGAGCAGCACAGGAATCCATGAAGCAGGCAGCAAGGCGTCCAAGGCCGCCGTTGCCAAGACCGGCATCGTGTTCCTGTTGCTCGATCATCTCCAGCTGAAAACAAAAAGCCTGCAGGGCTTCGCCAATGTTGCCTTTCAGCCCCATGTTCAACACATGGTTGCCGAGTGAGCGGCCAATAAGAAACTCCAGTGACAGGTAACTGGCACGCCTGACTTTCTTCTGCCTGTAAGTGTCCCAGGTACGATGCCAGTTGCCCATGATTCGATCGCGAATCATCAAGGCCATGGCTTCATAGAGATTGTATTTACTGCAGTCAGTAAAGTAGCCAAGGTGGTTTGACAAATAGTATAGAAAATCC
Organism: Gammaproteobacteria bacterium; assembly: GCA_030597275.1. Lineage (GTDB taxonomy): Bacteria > Pseudomonadota > Gammaproteobacteria > BMS3Bbin11 > BMS3Bbin11 > BMS3Bbin11. The sequence continues at coordinate 13,847 of JAUVSB010000002.1, read as the reverse complement.
TTTTCCAGATCTTCTGGGCTGGATGTTGGTTCAGTGAATGCTGGCACTTTCAGCTTCAGCAACTTGTGATCATTCATATCAGACATTTTATTTATACAGGTTTATATTGTTGGTACAAATCGAGGTATTGCTGCGCACTATCGTGCCAGTCAAAGCGTTGTAACATGGCATTCTGCACCAGCTTCTTCCAGACTTTTGGCCGACGTCGCAGTGACAGGGCGTAGTCTATAACATCATACAGGGCGTCAGCGCTCTGCTGCGTGAAGACGAAGCCAGTTGCCGTACCCAGTCGCAGTGCATCTGCGCTGGCATGGACGACTGTATCAGCCAGCCCACCAGTGCTGTGAACAACAGGCGGAGTACCATAGCGCAGACTGTAAAGCTGATTCAGCCCACAGGGTTCAAAACGGGACGGCATGAGAAACAGGTCGCTGCCAGCTTCAACCCGATGTGCCAGCTGCTCGGAATAACCAAGATAAAGAAAGACACGGTCAGGGTGCAATTCGGCAAGTTGCTGCAGGCGTTGTTCATAATCCGGCTGACCGCTGCCCAGGATAACAAAGCGTGCCCTGGTATTTGCCAATAGCCCTGGAATTACTTTTAGCAGCAGGTCCACACCTTTCTGTTCCACCAGGCGCCCAATAAAACCTAGCACAGGTGCGGCACTGCGTGACTGTTTCGAATTGGCACCAAATTCTTTCAGCAATGCCTGACGGTTAGCACGTTTGGCCAACATCAGGTCATCATCTGCTGAATTATAATTCTGGGCAAGAAAGGGATCGGTGGCGGGGTTCCACTGATCCATATCTATGCCATTAAGTATGCCGGTCAGCTTATGTTCGCGGGAATGCAGCAGTCCTTCGAAACCATATCCAAACTCGGGTGTACAGATTTCCCTGGCATACGTCGGACTGACCGTGGTGACATGGTCGGAAAATACGATCCCGGCCTTGAGCATAGAGAATCCGTTGTAGAATTCCAGCGCCTCATGCGACCACCACTCTGATGGCAGCTTCAGAGACATGAACTCATCGTGTGAGTAATGCCCGCCATAGGCAAGATTATGGATGGTGAATATTTTGATGACAGGGCTATTTTCCAGACTCAGAAAAGCCGGCACCAGTCCAGTTTGCCAGTCATTGCAGTGGACGACATCCGGAACCCAGCCAATGCTGGCACGATCCACGGCGAGGGCGGCCACAGCACGTGAAAAAACAGCGTAGCGCTCAGCATTATCAGACCAGTCAAACCCTTCAGGGTTGCTATAGGGATTGCCCGGACGGCAAAACAGCGGAGGGATATCTATCAGCCATATACTAACCGGCAGTGACTCATCCTGCACTTCGAGTACCCTGGCAGTATATTCTCCTTCAACACCCGGTAGTTTTAACCAGCCAACGATCTGGAATCGGGTGATCTGTTTCATGATCTCCTGGTAAGCAGGCAGAACAATGCGCACATCGGCACCCTCTTCAGCCAGGGCCTGCGGCAGACTCCAGGCCACATCAGCAAGACCACCCGTTTTTATCAGCGGGTACATTTCACTTGCCGTAAAAAGTACTTTCATGATTGTTTTCTCAGCATCAATGCCGACAGTGGCGGCAATGTCAGAGCAACTGATGCCGGCATCCCATATCTGCCCTCAGGCGTAGCATGCAAAACACCTTCATTGCCCTGGTTGCTGCCACCATAATAGACCGAATCTGTATTCAGTATCTCGCCATAGTCACCGCTTTCAGGTACGCCGATACGATAACCGTAGCGTGGCACGGGCGTAAAGTTAAACACACAAACTACGTGTTCATCATCCGACCAGCGAACGAATGACAATACTGACTGATCCCGATCCTCACAATCAATCCACTGAAAACCCTCTTCAGAGAAATCTCGCTGGTACAGGGCCGAGCGTTGACGATAAAGCCGATTGAGATCGGCAATCAGGTGTTGCACTCCCTGGTGACCCGGCTCGGATGCCAGCGACCAGTCCAGTTGTCCCTCGCTGTCCCATTCACTCCACTGGCCAAACTCCCCCCCCATGAAGAGGAGTTTCTTACCCGGGTGGGCATATTGCCAGGCATACAGCAGCCTGAGATTGGCTCGTTTCTGCCACTCATCACCTGGCATCTTGCCAAGCATGCTCCGTTTCAGGTGTACGACCTCATCATGTGAAAATGGCAGAATGAAGTTCTCCGAGTAGGCATACAGCTGGCTGAAAGTGAGCTTGTCCTGATGAAATTTCCGATATACCGGTTCAGCCTCGATATATTCCAGCGTATCGTTCATCCAGCCCATATTCCATTTCATGGAAAAACCCAGACCGCCAGCATAGACCGGATGTGACACCTGTGGCCAGGAGGTGGACTCTTCTGCCATCGTCAGCGCACCGGGGAAACGAGCATGCACTACTTCATTGAGATCCTTGATAAAGGCTACAGCCTCGAGATTTTCCCTGCCGCCAAACTCATTCGGCTCCCACTCCCCTTCCTCGCGTGAATAGTCCAGGTAGAGCATCGACGCCACGGCATCTACACGCAGTCCATCAATGTGAAATTCTTCCAGCCAGTAGATTGCATTGGAGACGAGAAAATTCTTCACTTCCTTGCGACCATAATCAAAGATCAGGGTACCCCAGTCCTTGTGCTCACCGCGTTTGGGATCGGCGTGTTCATAAGTTGCCTTTCCGGTAAAATAGGAGAGTGCATAGTCATCCTTTGGGAAATGACCAGGCACCCAGTCAAGCAGCACGCCGATGTCGTTCTGATGACAGAGATCAATGCGAAAACGAAAATCATCGGGTGTACCGAAGCGCGCAGTGGGGGCATAGAAACCAGTTACCTGATAACCCCAGGACTGATCCAGTGGATGTTCCATTACTGGCAGCAGTTCAATATGCGTGTAGCCCAGTTGCTTGACATAGTCGACCAGTTGCAACGCTATATCACGGTAATTGATAAAATTACCCTGTGCATTTTGTTGCCAGGAACCGAGATGCAGTTCGTAGATAGACATCGGCTCACGTTGCCAGTCCCAGCTTTTACGTTGCCCCATCCAGGTTCCGTCCTGCCAGTCAAATTGATCATCCGCAGGAACAACGCAATCAATTTCCGGTCGCAGTGTCATTTGTCGTGAATAAGGGTCGATCTTGGTCAGCAGTTGTTCTTGCTCGGTGAGGATTTCATACTGGTAATAGTCGCCACTACTGAGCCCGGGAATGAAGAGCTCCCAGATACCGGAATAGCCGCGATTACGCATCAGATGACGGAGACCATGCCAGCCATTGAAGCTGCCAACAACACTGACACGCTTAACGCCAGGAGCCCAGACGGCAAACTGGCAACCTGATATACCATCCACAGTTTTCATTCTCGCGCCGAGAAAGCTATATGCATGGTGATGTCGACCCTCGGAAAACCAGTGCAGATCAAGGTCACCAATCTGTGGCGCGAAACTATATGGAGAAATCACTTCGTGTACTTTACCGGTCCACTTTTCCTCCCATTCCAGTGTGTAATGATGTGGCAGGGCCTCTGCCTGCCGGCGATTGAGATGGAATTCAAAGATATCCGTCCCTTTCTGCCGGCTCATCAGGCCAAAACCCTGCAGGCTTACTGACTCCGCCGTCGGCATAAATGCTCTTACGATGGCACCATCCCTGCCTGGATGTACACCCAGCACCGCAAACGCGTCACCCATGTTTCCCTGCTGGAATTGCTCTAGCAACTGGTCTTTACTACTCATTTGATATACGTCCACTCGATTCCAGCAGGCCATGGATGCGCTGCTGCAGATTATCGTTCAGGTCTTCCACCGGCAGCATCCAGTTCCAGTTTCCCTCCATCGTTCCCGGTGTATTCAGTCTTGCATCTTCCCCCAGTGCCAGAAAGTCCTGCATTGGAATGACAGACAGGCAGGCACTGGAATGCATTGATGTTTCAATCATGGACCAGACGATATCATCATCTGGCGAGATGCCCAGACTGTGTCGTACATGCTCCTGCTCCTGTACAGAAAGAGATGAAAACCAGCCGAGGATGGTGTTGTTATCATGGGTACCGGTATAGGCAATTGTATTTGTCGTTATATTGTACGCCTTGTGTGGATTGTCATCGAAGGCATCGAAACCGAATTGCAGCACTGCCATACCAGGAAGATTGTGTTTCTGTTTCAGCTCCCTCACTGCATCGGTGATGATACCCAGATCCTCGGCAACTATGGGTAGCGATCCGATATCACTTTCTATTACAGACAGTAGTTCATCACCGGGAGTCTGCTGCCAGAAACCGTTGACCGCAGATTAATCTCCTGCCTCGATCATCCATACCGCATCGAGGCCGCGAAAATGATCGAACCGAAACATATCGACCCATTCCAGCAGATATTCAATGCGTGATTTCCACCAGCTGAATCCATCTGCCTGCATGGCCTGCCAGTCGTAATGCGGGTTTCCCCAGCGCTGTCCGGTAGCAGAGAAGTAATCAGGCGGTACCCCGGCAACATATACCGGTTGTCCCTCGTCATCGAGCATGAACCATTCGCGGTGTGCCCATACATCGGCGCTGTCATGGGCAACGAAGATTGGCAGGTCACCATAAATTAGTATCCCCTTGTCTAGCGCCTGCCGATGCAGACCCCGCCAGAATTCAAGCAATGCATACTGCTGCCATTTAACTGCTGTCAATTCATCTTCATACTGGCGACGAATAATCTCCAGTGCCTCTGGGTCCCGATCACGGTGAGCTGCCAGCCAGCTATGCCACGGCTTACCAACATACAGACGCTTTAACACCATATAGAGGGCAAAATCCTCAAGCCAGTGTGCCTGCTCCCGGCAAAACGACCTGAACTCATTGCGTAATGGTTCTGCAGCACCAAACATCTCTGTAGCTTCTGGAAACAACAAGGGGTCGACAGCAAAAACAGATTGTGTCTGGTACGGTGAACCGTCTGTGTGAGGCACACCCAGGGGCAGAATTTGCCACACTGACAAGCCACTGCTGTGCATGAAATCAAGCCATCGGTGTATCCGGTTGCCCTCTGCTGACGCAGGCAGCGAACGTGGGTGCAGCAGTACACCACCGCGGCGATGCTGAAAAATATCTTTTATTTTATCCAGCATGTTTCATAAAAAACGGTAAGAAATAATTTAAATATTTCATTTGATAATGTTGAGAAATTAAATGTTATTAAAGAGAACAACTTGTACCTGTGAGGTTTTTTCTTTTATAAAATAGGCGTGCCAGTCATGGCTGACCTCTGCGCATGGTTCCCACTGACCCGGCATGCTCAACCCCACTGGAAATTGGTGTCGCCAGCACCGCTGGCACATTTACACCGAGCAGGCGATACAGTTCGGCCAGCTGGAATCGATACAGCTGATCAAAGTCACGTACTGATGCGGATGGATTGTAGTCTCCAAACCACCAGAACCAGTCAGAACCCTCGCAAATTGCCAACTGCAGTATGGCCTGATACCGTTCCTGTTCATTGAGCTTGCCAGTTGCCATGACCTCGTCCCAGACCTGCTTGGCCTCTATCAGCAGGTCCCAGGCACGATTCTTTTCGGGGTCACCGATCCATGTCGAGAAAGTACCGTAGACCCAGCTGCCAGGACAAAGTTTCTTCATCGCACGTGGGGTGGCTATATTGCGTGCAGAAGTGAAATCAGTAGTATTAATCAGTGCATGATCACTGAGGCTGGTGTAGAGCTTGTCGAGAAAATGCCAGGCATTGTCTGAATAGTGTTCCCAGGCGTTCTCGCCGTCGAGGATGACTGTTACCACGTGCTCGTGGGCCCGGTCTCCGAAGAATTCAGCTATATTAGCGATATGCCCGGTAAAGTCTGCCACCGCATCATCGGCATTCCATTTGTTATATTCGAATCCGATCAGGTCAGATAGTCCATCATCACGAAAAAACAGGCTGCAGTCAGAATCTTCAATCTGGAACGGTGTAAACAGCATACGTTTGGAACGCATCTCCTCCTCATCACATCCTGACAGGCTACAGCTTTTGTGCCACACGCCTTCACCCGATGCACTCCATTTAAAGCCATAGTCTCTCAGCAAATCGATGGCATCATCACTGATGCCACCCGCGGAAAACCAGATGCCCTGCGGTAACCTGCCAAAATGCTGACTGAATACCTCTATACCATGTCGCATCTGCCAGTCGGAACGCTCGTAACCACCCGGATAAGCCGGATGTTCCGGTTTGGGTGCTTCAGGCTGAGAACAATCCATGTTATCGAAGCTGTTCAACAATGGCACGATAGGATGGCTGTAGGGTGTCATTGACAATTCAATCTGGCCCCTTTCCGCCAGGCGCCGGTATCTGCCAAGCAGGTCGACATGGCACTTGTGGATGAGCTTGATCAGTTCCATCCTGTCGTCGAGACTGAAAAATTGTGCCTTGTTGATCAGGTAACGTGCAGTGTCTGTGCGTTTCAGTGAATAACCCAGCCAGGCCAGATGGAACCAGGTAAGCAGATCATGGAAATACTGATCCTGCAGGTAGGGCAGTCTGTCGAGCTCTATTCTATTGTCAGTACAGGGATCTCCTACCGTGACCATGCCAAACAGGTCACAATAGGAAGTGTGGGGTTTGATCATCAGGTCGGCATGTGCACGCCGGCAGTCCAGGATCAGTTTGTGCCGTACTTTAGTATCATCGGGGATGGGCTCAACACCGGCAAGCAGATTAAGCATGGGATCGGCCATGGGTTTACCATCATCGAGGAAGTCACCGAGCATGCGAGCATAATCATCGATCTGCTTCAGCAATACCGGGGCGAAATTGACCACCACGTGCATTTCCGGGTGGTTTTCAAGGTGTGCAGCCATGTCCGCATAATCCTTGATCACATGCAGGTACACCCATGGCAGTCGATAATCGCCCTGTAACCCCTCACGATACCAGGGCTGATGCATATGCCAGCACAGTACCAGGTTAATCTTATTTTTGTTCATCGTATTTTACTGATCAGGTAGTTTTGTAATAGTTCTGGTTCAACATTGCCGAAGTCACCAGCACGATACCACCGGGTGTAACATGGAAGCGCTTACGGTCTTCTTCAAGATCTTCACCGATAACCGTGCCATCTTCGATATAACAGCCCTTGTCGATGATGGCATTGGAGATCCTGCAATTCTCGCCAATCAGTACCTTCGGTAAAATGACACTGTCCTTAACATGCGTGCAGGCACCGATAGTCGTGCTGAAAAAAATGATTGAGCGTTTCACTCGAGCACCGGAAATGATACAACCGGCAGACACCAGCGAGTCAATTGCCTGACCACGACGCCCTTCATCGTCAAAAATGAATTTTGCCGGTGGATGCTGGGTTTGATAGGTCCAGATAGGCCAGTCACGGTCATAGAGATTCAGTTCCGGCGAGATCTCACACAGCTCCATGTTTGCCTGCCAGTAGGAATCGACAGAGCCGACGTCTCGCCAGTAGGCCGGCTCACCATTTTCTTTGCGAAAGGGATAGGCCATGACCCTGGAGTCATCAATACTCGATGGAATGATATCTTTGCCGAAGTCATGATCAGAATCCTGGTCATCGGCATCCTCGATCAGTTTTTTCAGCAGAAATTCCGTTGAAAAAACATAGATTCCCATTGATGCCATGGACATGTCCGGGTCTGTCGGTGTCGGTTCCGGGTCAGCCGGCTTTTCAGTAAAGCGGGTAATCTTCCATTCCGCATCAACCGACATGACTCCGAATTCCCTGGCTTCTTCACGCGGCACCTCGATGCAGCCGATCGTCAGGTCGGCATTCGATTCCACATGCTGCATCAGCATCTTTGAATAATCCATGGTATAGATATGATCTCCCCCGAGGACGATGACGTAATCCGGTGCATGACGGCGGATAATATCTATGTTCTGGAACAGAGAATCAGCCGTGCCCTGGTACCAGGCATCACCCCTGCGCTGCTGCGCGGGGATAATTTCCACCATTTCACCAATCTCTGCGCGCATGAAACCCCAGGCCCGCTGGATATGTCGAATCATTGAATGTGATTTGTACTGGGTCAGAACACCGATGCGGCGAATACCCGAATTGACACAGTTCGAGAGCGCAAAATCAATGATGCGATATTTCCCGCCGAAGGGGACCGCGGGTTTGGCTCGCCACTCTGTCAGTGCTTTCAGCCGTGAACCTTTGCCACCCGCCATAATCAGCGCCAGGCAGCGGCGCGTCAGTTCAGTGACAGCTTTAGTTTCCACGTAGTATTTTTCTTTTTTATGTTGTTCTTCGAATCTGCTGCTCATACCGAGCTACCTCTTTCCTGGAAGTGTAATGTTATACGCATGTGAAAGCGCGCCCTGTAGGCCGACATCCTCATTCATGACGAGAATCACCGGGACGCGCAAGACTAGCGAGGACATTCTGCCCTTGGCCGAATAATACTCCATGAACTCATCTGATTTAAGCCATTTATGTATCTTCGGCGTGATACCGCCTGCAATGTAAAGACCGGCAAATGGCTGAAACAACATCGCCAGATTGCCAGCATATCCTGCCAGGATGCGCACGAACAGCCGCATCGCTTCTATAGCCTCAGCCTCGCCCATTTCTGCCCGGTCAGAAACAGAGGACGGGGTTATTTCTGAATCCTGCTGCATGCCCGCGTCGGTGCGAATAAAATGATACAAATTAATGAGGCCGGCACCAGACAGTATGCGTTCATAGGAAACATGTTCCGGATAGATTCCACGGAGATATTGCAGCAGACGATCCTGTTGTGTATCAACGGCGGCAAAATCTATATGACCGCCTTCGGTAACCTGGGACGATGAAGACGATAACTGCCAGGCCATACCGAGACCGGTGCCTACCCCAGTTATGACTCTTGGACTGCTCAATAACCGCTGACCAATATTAATATTCACAAAATCATCATCTTCAAGGCTGTCCAAGCCCTCACAGGCGGCCTGAAAATCATTCATCAGAACAACTTTGGCAACGCCAAATCGCTGCCTGATGTCATCGGCATCAATTACCCAGGACAGATTCGTCAGCCGCGCCTGATGCCCGCTAATTACACCCGGCAATGCCAGGCACAAAAGATCCACCGTTGTGCCATCCAGATCGGCATCATTCAGGAATTTAGACAGCAATTGATCAAAACCAGTGAATAACTGACTTTTATAACGATGCACCGTCTGCAGACTGCAGCGATCATTATCTTTACTTTCTGCCAGGGCAAAGCGGGCACTTGTGCCACCAATATCTACTGCAACCAGTTTCATCAGCTTTTTAGAACACCTGCCCCTGCGTAACCCGTGCGGCTGCATATATTGCAGAACAGACTTGTGACAACTAGTATTTGGTTTCCAGGCATTGATTAGAGCTCGAAAAACATCAAGGTGCATTTCTGAGAGGTCAGGTCAGCAGTGATAATGAAATTAATGCCCATGGTAACATTACGGGTTAATTCTACACAGCACATATGAGCCTTCTACTCGCTTTAGTCGACAATAAAATTGGATATAAAATTCGAGGGCGGCTCCCTGTTGTTCAAAAAAATATCTCGTCTATAACGCATCATTAAACGGTATAATCCCAATACCCTATCAATAAACGCTCTAAGCCCATGAAACTACTGGTACGTAACCTTGCCCGCACCACTACTGAGGATGAACTCCGGAAAATATTCGAAGTTCTCGGTAAAGTGCAATCATGCTCACTGGTAATAGATAAAGAAACAGGCAACTCCAAAGGTTTTGCATTCATCGAAATGCCCAGGCCGGGTGATGCCAAAGCAGCCGTTAAAACGCTCAACGGTAAAAATCTGGCAGGTAGCATAATTCGCGTTAAAAAGGCCGTGACAAAAAAAGCTGAGCCCGAAAAGCTCACATCAAAAAACATAGAACCGGGAGAAGTGGAGGCGGGAAAAGTAGATCAGGGAAAATCAGAGCCTGAAAAAAACAAGATTGAAAAGGTCGAAGCAAAGAAGGACAGCGACGTAAATCGTAACATCTGGTCAAAATGAGTCATTCCTCCGGCCAGGACCCGCTACACGGTGTGACGCTAAAAATGATAGTTATGCAATTGGAGAAAAAATATGGCTGGGAGGAGCTGGGCCGTCGCATCAAGATAAAATGCTTCACCAATGACCCGAGCATAAGTTCCAGTCTCAAGTTTCTTCGCAGAACACCCTGGGCACGTCAGAAAGTTGAAACACTCTATCTACAAACCAGCTGGTCTGCTAACAATATATGGAAGACCCGGGACTGATCCGTATAAGCGCAGGCTGCCCCTGGCAAATATCGCTACACAAATTTTGATCTATGTCATTGCGATTCCATGTTGGGTGATTATAATCTAAGCGGAGATAACAATGTCACTAAGTAAGGAGATACATAATGCTGTTGATGGAAAAAGAATCCGGTCACCTGATCGAAGTACTCGAACCCACTGAAGTCTTTGATCCATTCAAAGATTCATTCACCGGTCGCCTCGACTTTGGCGAAGATGTGGCTGAACCTGATAGTTTCAAAAAAGTAAGTGTATGCTTTCCTTCAGGTGAAAACCTGCCGCAGTGCTGGCAGGATCCTAACTACCGGGATAAATAGGTCTACGCTACAGGCTGGCTGCCGTAAGCAGGGGTTCTATAAGGAATGCCCTGTGTACGGCAAATGGCTGCCACTCTTTTTCCCCACATCCGTTGCTCAGCCAACAATGAATCCAACAAGGGCTGTTTAACGTGACAAAAACCGCATTCTCATCACTGCCTTTAACTGCCGAGTTATTGGCCAGTATCGACTCACTGGCTTATAAGCAAATGACCCCGGTTCAGGCGCAAAGCCTGCCCGACATTCTGCAAGGCAAAGACATACTGGCCCAGGCAAAAACCGGTAGTGGAAAAACTGCTGCCTTTGCAATTGGCTTATTGCACAAGCTTGATTCAAAAAACTACCAGGTGCAGTCACTGGTACTTTGCCCTACACGTGAACTGGCTGAGCAGGTGAGTAGCGAAACTCGTCGCCTGGCACGTGCCATACCCAATACCAAGATCATCACTTTATGTGGCGGCAAGCCCATAGGCCCGCAATTCGCTTCACTGGAACATCAGCCCCACATCGTGGTCGGCACACCAGGCCGAATACTTAAACACCTGCAAAAAAAATCATTAAAACTTAATGCATTAAAAATACTGGTGCTCGATGAGGCTGACCGCATGCTGGATATGGGTTTTCATGAAGACATCATGCGCATTATTGATAAAATGCCTCGCCAGAGGCAAACCCTGTTATTCTCGGCAACCTACCCGGATGAAATAAAAGAAATTAGTCATACCATCCAGAAAGACCCGGTCGATGTTCGCGTAGAAAGCCTGCATGACAATAAAAAAATAAATCAGGTTTTCTACGAAACTCCAAAAGGCCAGAGAACCAGAACCCTGGTCAAGCTGCTACAGCATTATCGCCCTGAATCCAGCCTGATATTTTGTAATCGTAAACAGCAATGCCAGGAACTTGCTAATGAATTAAGACAGCAGGGTTTTCATGCACAGGCCCTGCACGGGGACCTTGAGCAAAAAGAAAGAGACCAGGTGCTGGTGCAATTTAAAAATAAAAGCAGTTCTATACTAATCGCAACGGATGTCGCATCCCGGGGGCTGGATATTAAAGATCTACCAGTCGTCATTAACTTCGAGTTATCACCCGATCCTGAAATACACATTCACCGTATCGGCCGTACCGGTAGAGCAGGAAATAAAGGCCTGGCCATAAGCTTGTTCATCTCAGCTGAACAGCGAAAACTAATAGCGATAAAAGAATATCAAAATGCTCCCGTCCGGATTGAGAAGACAGCTTCATTGAAAACACGGGAGGGCTTCAGGCTAAACCCGCCGATGGTGACACTGTGTATCGGTGGTGGACGCAAAGATAAAATTCGAGCAGGTGATATATTAGGAGCCTTAACGGCTAACACGAATCTACCGGGTAAAAAAATTGGCAAAATTGATATTTCCGATACACTTTCCTATGTGGCTGTGGAATACCCTGTTGCCAAACAGGCATTGAAAATTTTATCCGAAGGTAAAATAAAAGGTCGTAAATTTAAAGTACGAAGACTTCGCTAATCTTTCCAGCCATAAATGTCTGATAAATCCACACAAACAGATGTACTGATAATCGGCGCCAGCGCATCAGGTTTAATGTGTGCGATAGAGGCCGGCAAACGCGAGCGTAAGGTCATTGTTCTGGATCATGCCAATAAACCTGGTAAAAAAATTCTCATGTCCGGTGGTGGTCGCTGTAATTTTACCAATTTAACTATCGATGCCGACAACTTCATTTCTCATAACCCGCATTTCTGTAAATCCGCTTTAAGCCGTTACACCCAGTGGGATTTCATAGCCATGGTGGAGAAATACAAGATTCCCTACCATGAACGTGATCTCGGCAAACTATTCTGCCTTAACAGGGCAAAAGATATTTTGAATATGTTGCTTTCTGAATGTGACAAGGCCGGGGCTGAGATACAGCTGCGATCTGAAATTACAACTATTGAGAGAGCAGAAGATGATACGTATATCATAAATACACTACAGGGATCCTTTCAATCTACATCATTAGTCATCGCCAGTGGCGGCTTATCAATACCTAAAATGTGTGCCAGTCCATTAGGCTATAAAGTTGCCGAGCAATTCGGCCATCATGTATGGCCAACCTCAGCCGGGCTTGTGCCTTTCACCCGGCAACCTGCTGACAAGGCAAGATTTGAAAAGCTTTCAGGTATTGCCGTTAACAGTATTGTCAGTAACCAGCGTATAGAATTTAAAGAGAACATCCTTTTCACTCATCGTGGTTTGAGTGGTCCTGCCATTCTACAAATTTCTTCTTACTGGCGACCGGGTGAAGCCATTAATATAAACCTGTTACCGGATATTGATATAGAGGAATTTTTGAAAATGCGACAATCTACTCAGCCAAAAGTCACATTAAAAAAAGTGTTAGGAAAATTCCTGCCAAAACAATTACTCATTACATTTTTGGGCCAGGAAACGGCAGAACAGGATTTACAATCACTTTCACACAGCTGTTTTAGCGACATCGCCCAACGGCTGCAACGATGGCAAATCAAACCCAACGGCACAGAAGGTTACAGAACCGCCGAAGTGACGCTGGGTGGTGTGGACTGCGATGAATTGTCTTCAAAAACCATGGAATCCAGTAAAGTTGCCGGGCTTTACTTTATCGGTGAAGTTGTAGACGTCTCAGGCTGGCTCGGCGGCTACAATTTCCAGTGGGCATGGTCATCAGGCTGGTGTGCGGGCCAGGTTGTTTAAAATCATAGTACGGTAGTACTAGACCAGCTTATCGCTCCTGTTCCCGCCACTGGTCACCGATGATGTCGTCTTCGTCATCCTCATCTTCCCAGTCATAATGTTTTTTCGGCAGCTTGCTGTCAAAATTCCGCAGAATAAAAGCCATCAACACACCCAAAGCAGCACCTGCCAGGTGGTACTCGAAAGAAATAGCCGGGTCACGTGGGAAGATACCCCAGACCATGCCGCCATAAAGGAAGAAAACAATCATCGCGAATACGGACGCCAATGCATCACGTCACAGAATTCCGATAGTAAAAAGGAAGAACATCAAGCCATGGGTTAAGCCGCTGGCACCAAAATGCCAGGCTGGCCTCGCTATCAACCATACGATAAGCCCACTCCCGATATACAGGACTATCAATACTATCGGAGATGATTTCGGGTAGATGTAAAGCAGGATCGTCAGCATGACCAGCATGGGTAAACTATTGGAAGTGACATGTGACAGGGACCCATGAATCAACGGTGCGGTTAAAACACCGGCAAGTGAGTCAAGCT
>JAUVSB010000112.1 GCA_030597275.1 Gammaproteobacteria bacterium | reverse complement strand
GAGCGATATGCAGAAATAACCGTGGATGCCACATTGCCAGCCGAAGCGGTAGCTGAAAATATAAAAGCTGTTCTGACAGGAATTTAAAAGAGATTTACATTTTACGCGTTACGGTTTACGTAAAACCTAATACGTAATACATCTTTTCTAACCCATCTGCTTTGCCAGGGCTGCAAAGTTTTCTAAAGAAAGAGTTTCAGCCCTGACAGACGGATCTACACCGGCCGCAGATATCTCACTCTCAGTCAAAATCCCTTTTAGGTTATTACGCAGTGTCTTGCGGCGTTGTTTGAATGAGGCTTTTACTATCAAGGCAAAATTTTCACTGTCAGGGATATCAATGACAGGTGTCGTATGGGGTGTGAGCTGTACTACCGCCGAATCGACTTTCGGTGCTGGCGTAAAGGCGCCCGGGCTAACATCAAGAATTTTTTCAATAGTGCACTGTGCCTGCAACATGACAGACAAGCGGCCATAATTTTTCCCACCGGGGCCTGCAGTGATCCGCTGCACTACTTCTTTTTGCAGCATAAACATCATGTCCTGAATGTTGGGGGCGAACTCAAGCAGATGAAACAACAGTGGGGTTGATATGTTATAGGGAAGATTTCCGATAATTCGAAGTTTGTCAGGTAGTGTTGTCAGAGTAGAGAAATCAAAAGTAAGGGCAGCCTGTTGGTGCAGGAATAAGTGCCCACTGCTTCGTGGGTCGGCCTCGAAACGGGCGACCAGATCACGATCCAGTTCAATTGCATGCAACTCGTCTATTTGATCAAGCAATGGCCAGGTTAGTGCGCCCAGGCCTGGGCCAATTTCAAGGATAAACTCGCCCTGCTGTGGATGAAAACGGGAAATGATTCGATTGATCACATGCTGGTCATGCAGAAAGTTCTGACCAAAGCGTTTGCGGGCGGTGTGTTTCACTTAAGGAACCTGTTGCTGATATTTGCTAGAGGCCATTGAGATGGCCATATTCAGCGCCTGTTGCAGGCTGCCTGTATCAATATTGCCGCTCCCTGCCAGATCAAGTGCTGTACCGTGGTCTACCGAGGTACGGATGAAGGGCAGACCGAGCGTGATATTCACTGCTCGCCCAAAACCCGAATGTTTGAGTACCGGCAGTCCCTGGTCATGATACATGGCCAGTACAGCATCGGCCTGTTCAAGATTACGCGGTACAAAGGCCGTGTCAGCAGGCAGTGGGCCGATTAAATTCAGCCCCTTATTTCGTAGTGATTCAAGAGCCGGTTCAATAATCTCAATCTCTTCTGTGCCAAGATGGCCGCCTTCACCTGCATGAGGATTCAGACCACAGACAATAATCCGGGGCTGTGCAAGATTAAATTTAGATTGTAAATCTTGCTGTAAAATCTGCAGCACCTCCGTTAACAACTCCCTGGTGATTTGTGCACTGACATCACGTAGGGGAAGATGAGTGGTTGCCAGCGCAACACGTAAAGTATCAGTAGCCAGCATCATCACAACGCGTGATGTGTTAGAGAGGTCTGCAAGGTATTCAGTGTGGCCTGTAAAGAGTATCCCCGCATCGTTGATGACGCTCTTTTGTAATGGCCCTGTGACCAGGGCATCAAATTCCCCCTGCAGACAGCCTTTTGCGGCAACCTGTAATGTGCTCAGTACATAGTCTGCATTCGCGATATTGAGGTGTCCTGATTGAGCGGGCTGCTTTAGAGAGATCGGCAGCACGGCCAACTGTCCCTTTTTGTGTGTTTGTTTTTCCCATTCTACGATAGAAACAGGTATAGCCAGTTGCTTTGCCCGTTCCGCCAGCAGTACGGGATCAGCACAGATTGCCAGCCTGCAATCAAGATCCATCTGGCTTGCCATGATGGCAAGGTCTGGCCCGATCCCCGCAGGCTCACCGGCGGTAAGGACGATTGTTGGTAAGTATTCGCTCACTGTATGTTCTACATTGTCACGTAATATCTAGTTTATCCAGGTGTTTGTGTGCACCATCACAAAAGGGCATGTCGGCAGAATGCTTGCAGCCACAGAGCCAGAACTTTTCTTTTTTGGTGACCTCGAACTCTATCGGTTCAAGTCCCGTCCCTTTATGCGAGCCATCGCAGAAAGGCTGTGACTGTGAATGCCCGCAGCGGCACCACCAGTATTTACCAGGATCCAGTTCAAGAACGTATGGTTTTCTCTGTGCAATTTTTATCTTGGTCATTTTGTTTGTTCTGCCTGTGGTGATTTATAATAGTGCCAATTCTACACTCGGAGTCATCAGGTATCACCTATGTCTGATCTGCTTATTAAAGATTTGCGCTCTTGCGCTCCAGGTCTTGCTGTGAAGGCCATGGAGGCATTTGATCTGACGTTGCGAGGTACGGAAATTGTTGTAATGAATGGACCCTCAGGGTCCGGCAAGTCACTGCTATTGCGGGCAATTGCAGATCTCGATCCGTCATCGGGTGATGTTTGGCTGGGTAATGAAGCACGGGTTTCCATGAAAGCCCATGAATGGCGAAAAAGGGTGTGTTATCTGCCGACTGAGAGTGCATGGTGGTTCGAAACAGTGGGTGCGCATTTTCCGAACAGTGACATTGATTGCCTGAAAAAACTGGGCTTTGATAGCGATGTTCTGAGCTGGGAAATATCCAGAATCTCCAGTGGGGAAAAGCAGCGGCTTGCACTGGCGCGATGCCTCATTCGATCACCCGAAGTCCTGTTGCTTGATGAGCCTACGGCCACGCTGGATGAAGCGCGAACCCTGCTTGTAGAAGAGCTGGTTGCTGATTATTCAAAGCGCAGGAATGCGCCTGTCCTCTGGGTCAGCCATAATCGTAAGCAGATGGAACGTATATCCAAACGTGTTATTAGAATTCATGCAGATGGAAGCATAGAGGTTGCACAATTATGAGCGTCATCAGTCTGTCACCTGTTGACCTGGCTATTGCAGCTAGTCTTGTTCTGTTTATCGCGTTGTTGCAATGGCGTATGCGCCTGGGCAACACACAGTCACTATTGATTGCAGGCATGCGAACTGTGGTGCAGCTGATGTTGCTTGGCCTGGTGCTCAAATATGTATTTGCGGCCAGTAATTTGTTGTGGATAGCAATGATGGCAACTGTCATGTTGCTGGCGGCGGGTCGTGAAGTGATGGTGCGTCAGAAAAGGCGATTTATCGGCAGCTGGGGCTTCCTGCTCGGGACTTCATCCATGTTCGTCTCTGCATTTAGCGTCACCCTGCTGGCCTTGCTGGTGATTGTTCAGCCTGAACCCTGGTATTTACCACAATACTCTATCCCTTTACTGGGAATGTTGCTGGGCAATACCCTGAATGGCATCACTTTAGGTCTGGATAACCTGACCCGGAATGCCTGGGAGAAGAGCGCAATTATTGATGGCCGACTTGCCCTGGGTGAAACATGGACCAACGCTATCTCTGATATACGCCGAGACAGTATCCGGGTCGGTATGATTCCAATTATCAATGCCATGTCTGTTGCGGGCCTGGTCAGTTTGCCAGGCATGATGACTGGGCAGATCCTGGCAGGTACACCACCGATGGAAGCAGTTAAATACCAGATCCTGATTATGTTCCTGATCGCAGCAGGGACAGGGATGGGGACGATAACTGCCATCGTGATTGGTTGCCGCAGACTGTTTGACGACAGGGAAAGATTGCGGTTGGACAGGTTGCGATGAAGTTCCAAGTTCCAGGATCCAAGTTCAAAGATGGTTGGGCTTTTGATTTACCTTTAACCTTTAACCTTTCCTCTGTTATTACCAGATGCTTGTATAATATTAGCTTCGAACCAGTAGTTAAGTAGTAGGAAACAGCATGCCAGAAATAAAAAAATATGCCGTTATGGGCAACCCGGTCAGCCATAGTCTGTCTCCCCGCATTCATCAACTGTTTGCTGAGCAGTGCGGTATTCGGCTTGAGTACCGTGCTATCCATGTTGAATTAGGGAAGTTTGAAGCAGCAGTGGCTCAATTTAAGGATGAGGGAGGCAAGGGTCTGAATATTACCGTGCCGTTCAAGCTTGAAGCCTGGCAGCTGGTCGATATTCGGTCCCCCAGGGCAGAGCTTGCTGGCGCTGTGAACACGCTGAAGATTGAAGAAAATGGCAATATCTTCGGTGATAACACCGATGGTGTTGGCATGTTACGGGATATTACGATTAATCTTGGTAAGGCGATAGCCGGTGCAAGGGTGCTGGTGATTGGAGCTGGTGGTGCTGTTCGAGGTGTGTTGGGCCCACTGCTGGATGCGAAGCCGAGCCTGCTGCATATTGTTAATCGAACGGCTGATAAAGCCAGGGAGCTGGCTGAAGTGTTTGCTGAGTTTGGCCCGTGCACTGCCAGCGGATTTGATGAAATTGCCGAAGCCTCTTACGCTATTCTTATCAATGGCACAGCGGCCAGTCTGCAAGGCAAGGTGCCTGACCTGCCAGCGAGTATATTTTCTAATAAAACACTGGCCTATGACATGATGTATAGCAATGAGCCAACAAGTTTTCTTGTATGGGCTGAGGGTAGTGGTGCTGCCCAGTTAAGTGATGGCCTGGGCATGCTGGTTGAGCAGGCAGCTGAATCGTTTTATATCTGGCATGGTGTAAAACCCGAGACAAAGCCGGTTATACAGGTCTTACGTTAAGCAGCCATAAAGGGTGGCTCTATTAATTCTTTAGGTTGCGGTTAATCCAGCGAATCAGCGGGTGCCATTGCTCAATGTCATGAGATACCTGGTACCAGGGCATGTCAAAGATTCCCAGACCTTTTTCAGCAGCATG
>JAUVSB010000081.1 GCA_030597275.1 Gammaproteobacteria bacterium | reverse complement strand
TCACAGCTGATGCGAGAACATAATGTTGATACGGTCATTCATTTTGCGGGACATATAGTGGTTCCCGAGTCAGTCACAGACCCACTTAAGTATTACCGCAACAACACACAGAACTCACGCAATCTGCTTCAAGCCTGCATTAGCAGCGGCGTCAATCAATTCGTTTTTTCATCGACGGCTGCTGTCTATGGCATCCCTGAAGAGCAACCGGCTACAGAACAGACAGACACAGCACCCATCAATGCCTATGGCAGATCAAAGTTAATGACAGAGTGGATGATGCAGGACCTGGCAGATCGACCGGATATCGATGATAGGTTTCGCTTTATTGCGCTGCGGTACTTTAATGTTGCCGGAGCACGCCCCGACCTTACTATCGGACAGGCAACCCCAGAAGCTACACACCTGATTAAAGTGGCCTGCCAGGCAGCACTTGGCTTACGGGATTCTGTCAGTATATTTGGTACCGATTACCCGACACCGGATGGCACTGGGATACGTGACTATATCCATATTGAGGATCTCGCCTCGGCTCACCTGTCCGCATTAAATTATTTGCGCCAGGGTGGTGATTCCACAATCATGAACTGCGGCTATGGGCAGGGATACTCTGTGCACGAAGTCATGCAGATGGTAAAAAAAGTCAGTGGTGTCAATTTCAAAATCATCGAATCACCCCGGCGTGCAGGCGATCCACCTGAGCTAATTGCCGGAAATGATCTCATCCATCAGACCCTGAACTGGGAAACACACTACCAGGATCTGGAAGTCATTTGCCGTACGGCTTATGAATGGGAAGCAAAATGGGCGGAGATGCAGGGAAAAGGTTAAAGGTTAATGACCTAAGACTAAAGACGAAGGACGAAGGATGAAGGAATCTTACTTAGCTGATGCAATTGACCTGACACGGGTAAAACGTGTTCTGGTTATAAAGTTGCGGCATTTTGGTGATGTGCTTTTGACCTCTCCTGTTTTCACAGTACTGGATGCACAGATACCCGGTGTTGAGATCGATGCACTGGTCTATGCTGAAACGGCTCCCATGCTGGAAGATCATCCTGCTATCAGCCTGGTTCATAGCCTCGACCGCAACTGGAAGGAGCAGGGCATCATAAAGCAGTGGCAACAGGAGCTGGGCTTATTAAAAATCCTGCAGAAACGTGACTATGACCTGATCATCCACCTGACTGAGCATGCACGCGGGGCCCGCCTGGTGCGACGCCTCAAACCCGCTTATGCCGTCGCACAGTCTTATCCCGGCAAGCGTGGACGCTGGTGGAGAAACAGCTTCACTCATACCTACCGTATCCCTGAGAAACCACGGCACACGGTTGAGATACATCTTGATGCCTTGCGACGCCTCGGCATCTACCCTGCCGCTGAAGACAGGCGACTTTTAATGAAGCCTGGCACTGCCGCAGAAAACAAAACCAATGAACTTATGCATCAGCATGGACTCGAGCAGGGTAAATACCTGCTAGTTCATCCAACCTCTCGCTGGATGTTCAAGGGCTGGACGCGGCAGGGTTTTGCAAAAGTATTAAAGCAGCTACATGAGTCGGGACATAAGTTAGTCCTCACTTCAGCACCAGACCCCGTCGAGCTGGAAGTCATTGAACAGATCATGTCTGAAATTGGAGAGCTGCCTGTTGTCAATCTCGCCGGCCAGCTGAGTCTTAAAGAACTTGCGGCATTCATCGGACAGGCAAGCTGTTTCATCGGCCTTGATTCTGTACCGATGCATATCGCGGCGGCGATGAACACTCCCTGCGTGGCTTTATTCGGGCCCAGCAATGAAAAAATATGGGGCCCATGGCAAGTTAAGCATAGGCTCCTGACGAAGGAATATTCCTGTCGTCCCTGTGGTCTCGATGGCTGTGGTAATGGAAAAATGAGTGATTGCCTGATGGCAATCACTGCCGAAGAAGTCGTTACTGCTGTACAGAAGTTACTGTCCTGACTCCTTCATCGTCGCTTCAATCAGGGCCAGTGTCTCTCTGGCATTTTTTTCTATCGAAAACTCTCTGACAGTGTCAAGATTCTGCTGCTTAGTCTTCGCCAGGTAATCTGGTTGATCCAGCAGTTTCTGCAATGCCGGTAATATTTTCTCATCTGCACTGTTATCCATTAGCAACTCATCCTGTAGAACCTCAGCGGCTCCATTCTGACGTGTCGTAATGACTGCGTTACCACCTCGCATGGCTTCTAACACAACATTACTGAAGGGTTCGTAACGAGCTGGCAACATCAGGATATCACTATCTACATAATAGCGATCGATGTCTCTCACCGGCCCGACGAACTTCACTTTCCCTGCCAGGCCCAGTTGCTCACTCAATACTACGTAGCGTTGAAGATGTTTATCCTTACCCACAATAATCGCAAAAAAGTCGCGATCTAGCTTTGCCAGCAAATGCAGCATTTCTGAAACACCCTTACGGACAAAACCGGAACCGACAAAAAGAATTATTCGAGTTGATGGATCAATAGATAGCTCCTGTCTAACAGAACCGGCAAGCGAGTTATCGATATCAAGTTCAACGCCGGAGTAAATCACGCTAATCTTGTCAAAATCAATCTTGTAATGACGGATGATGTCGTTCCTGACCATCATTGAATTGGCAATAATCCTACGTGCATTCCTGAAACAGCGTCGCTCAAGATAGAGATAGACCGGGTTAAGCAGGTTAAAACGTTTGTTTTTGCTTAAGAGAAATTGCCGATGAACACCATCACCGGCTCGATAGATATCCGGGCAACTTATTCGTTCAAGCGAGAAATAGAATCGTTGACCTTTCTGTAGGCAAACGCCCAGGTTGAAAAGCATTGCACGTAAAAAAGAAGGAAGAAAATTGGGTAGTCGCGAGTGAATTAAGCTGTGCGTATAACCCTGTTCCGTCAAGGTATTTGACAGACGCGCGAGGTATTTTTCCGCTCCACCATAGGGCGTGCGGTTTCTGCGAATGAAACAAATCTCAGCTTTAAAATCGCTCATTTAACGGCAAACCCAATGTTCTCACGGCTGGTAGTGCTAGTAATAGTTATGTAGTATAGGTGCTGATGCTGCCGCAAAGCTATATTACATAATAAATATTGGCAGGACACCACCAGGAGAAAGTCATGAACAATGTATCGAAGGAAGATGCAATAATTACAGTGATGTTGCTTCGGCTGAAACAGCAAAGACTACCGCGCGTATTCGCCCTGCGTGAAAAAGTTTTACGCGGTGATCCACTGGATGATTACGATATAAATTTCCTGGATAATACCTGTTGCGAGGCAAGAAGTTGTCATGCCTTATGTCAAAACCATCCTGAATATAATGAGCTTTTTTCCCGTGTTACGCATTTTTATCATGAGATAGCGACAATGGCACTGGAAAACGAAAGGCACTAATACAATACATTCCTTACTGTCCTGCCAATGCAGCTTCAGCTATTTTCAAGGTACCACTTTGCCGCCTCATCTAGCCCGCTGCTAACTGAATACTCTGGCGAATAACCCAGCAGCTGCTCTGATTTACTGATATCTGCCAGTGAATGACGGACATCTCCGGCACGAAAATCCCTGTATACCGGCTCCTTGCTGCGGCATGCAGGATGTTCTGTTGCAACACGTTCCCGAATCATCCGGTAAAGTTCATTCAGTGTTGTTCTTTGACCATAAGCCACATTATAGACCTGGTCAGCGGCAGCCTCATCATCAACTGTGGCAGCAAGTAGATTAGCCTGTACACAATTATCGATATAGCAAAAATCACGGCTGGTCTCACCATCGCCATTAATGAAGGTGTCCTCACCTTTGATTAGTCCAGCAAACCACTTTGGCATGACTGCGGCATAAGCCCCTTCTGGCTCCTGGCGTCTGCCAAAAATATTAAAATAACGCAGTCCTATCGATTTGAATCCATAGGTTCTGGTAAAAACACTGGCATAGAGTTCATTGACCAGTTTGGTTACTGCGTAGGGTGACAGTGGGTTGCCAATAGTATCTTCCTGCTTGGGCAGACCCGGGTGGTCGCCATAGGTAGAACTCGATGCAGCATAAACGAATCGTTTTACACTGGAGTCTTTCGCTGCGACCAGCATATTGAGAAAGCCGGTTATGTTGTTTGCATTTGTCGTCAGGGGATCTTCAATAGAACGTGGGACTGAACCTAATGCTGCCTGGTGCAACACATAGTCAATATCCTTGCAGGCCTCCATGCAGGCCTCAGCATCGCGGATATCCATATTGAGGAAGCGAAAGCCCTGCCACTGTTCCGTGCTTACTAGTGATTGCACCGCATCAATATTATGCTGGTGGCCGGTAGAAAAATTATCAATGCCGACGACCTTCTGGTCCAGTTTTAATAGTGTTTCCAGCAGGTTGGAACCAATGAACCCAGCTACACCGGTAATCAGCCAACTGCGTGGTTTTTCCTGTAAATCTTCTTTAAGTTTCTGGTATGGCATATGGGCACCTCTATTAATTCTGGATAGATCAGATTTTATTCCAAATTGTTCATATCAAGACAAGGATCGCGCGTAATAGCTCCAGCTATTGCGAAGGTTCTTAACGCAGAGATGGACGATTTGGGATGGAAGATGAATATTCATGGATTAATAGAGGTGCCCATAGTTATAACCTGCCATCGGTCTGGTCTGTAGGGAACATATACTTCACATCAAACATGACATGCCTGGATTTACCGAATTGTCTGATAGCATCCGCACCCATATCGATAAACTGTTGGTGAGAAACAGCCAGCACAATGGCATCGTAATTATTTACTAACGGTTCTTTAATTGGTCTAAAACCATATTCCTCATTCGCTTCATCCGCATCCACCCAGGGATCATAAACATCAACGTTGGCATGTAAATCTGAAAAATTACTAATAATATCTGTTACTCGTGTATTACGCAGATCAGGACAGTTCTCTTTGAACGTCAATCCCATAATTAGTATATTGGAGTCAACGATATGTATTCTTCTCTGTGTCATCAGCCGGGTAATCTGGTCTACAACATAACTCCCCATATCATCGTTGATGCGTCGCCCGGCAAGTATCATCTCAGGGTGATAGCCTACTTCAATCGCCTTGTGTGTCAGGTAGTAAGGATCGACACCGATACAGTGGCCACCGACCAGGCCGGGGCGAAAGGGTAGAAAATTCCACTTGGTTCCCGCTGCCTTGAGAACTTCTTCAGTATCAATATTCATCCTTTTAAAAATCATTGCCAGTTCATTGATCAATGCAATATTTACATCTCTCTGGGTATTCTCAATCACCTTGGCAGCTTCAGCCACCATCACGCTGCTGGCCTTGTAAGTGCCAGCAGTAATGATTGTCCTGTACAGGTCATCAACAAAATCTGCAACGGCCGGTGTGGAACCTGATGTCACTTTCTGAATGCTGGTAACACCGTGTTCCTTATCTCCCGGGTTAATACGTTCAGGGCTGTAGCCAACAAAAAAGCCCTGATTAAATACCAGACCCGACTGTGCCGCCAGAATAGGCACACAGACTTCTTCAGTCGCACCCGGGTAGACCGTCGATTCATAAATCACAATATCATTGGCAGACAGGTAGCGGCCGATTAATTCGCTTGCCTTGCGTAGCGGCGTCAGGTCCGGGTTCTTGTGGCGATCTATCGGTGTCGGTACCGTAACGATAAAAACATTTGCTTCAGCGAGATCTTCTGCATTCGCTGTATACGTCAGCATGGAGGCCGCTTTCAGGCCTTCTTCATCAACTTCCAGAGTTTTGTCGCGCCCCTCAGATAGCTCCTTTATTCTGTTTTCGTCAATATCAAAACCGATGGTATTGATATGCTTACCGAATTCCACGGCGAGAGGCAGGCCTACGTATCCCAGGCCGATAACGGCAATAGTTGTTGTTTGTGAATTCATAGAGCGTCCAGAATCAATGAGGTGTCAGCCGATAATTATAACAGTTTGTTGCGAAAAGGTACCAAACCTACATGTTAGTTGTTTATGATACGTACAAGCGTAAAATGCAATAATACCGTCTTTCTGGAGTACTAAATGCCGTTTCACCCCTTTTCTGCTGGCCGTTGCCAGGCCCTGTGTCTATTCATTTAACATGAAAATACTTCACACAGAATCCTCCCTCGGCTACGGCGGCCAGGAAATGCGCATTGTCAAAGAAGCCCAGGGCATGCAGGCTCTGGGCCACGAAGTCGCAATATTGTGTCCTGCTGAGGCACAAATAGGAGGCCTGGCAAGAGAACATGGTCTGAGCGTACATCTGCTGCCCATAGGGAGAAAAAAAATTAGTGCTATTTTCACCCTCCTGCGCTGGCTTAAATCCAACACCCAGGATGTCATTAATACACACAGCTCTACCGATAGCTGGTTAGTTGCTCTCGCTACACGATTGATGAAAAATCGCCCGGCGATTGTCCGCACCCGCCATATTTCAGCTCCGATCTCAGACACATTCTCATCACGCTGGCTGTATACAAAATCCTGTGATCATATCGTGACTACTGGTGAAAACCTTCGGCAAACACTAATAAATACTAATCATTTTCCTGCCTCCCATATCACTTCAGTTCG
>JAUVSB010000058.1 GCA_030597275.1 Gammaproteobacteria bacterium | reverse complement strand
GCATAGGGTTCACCTCTTTCCAGGACATAGGCACCTCCAATTTGGTGCCTTCAGATTACAATATCTGTAACCTATGTCTCTGGACTAATGTGTTACCTATGTGTATAGCTCATACCGCCTTTTCTTTTGGTACCTTTTCTTTTGGCAAGCAAAGAAAAGATACTCGCCCATAAGGGGCGAAAAACTTAGCTTAAATTTAATCGCAGATTAAAAAGAAACCCAGCCGTGCGCCAGCACAAGAAAAAACAAAAGCTGACTAATTACTAGAGACCAGCATCGGCTTGTGCCGCACAGGCCCGTCTTTTGGATCCATCATATCAACCTGGCCACGGTGCAGCTCCATCGTCGATACCTGTGTCGATTCCAGGGTGTCGCGCAAATGGTTAAAGGCCGTTTCAGAGGAAACGGTGTCACCGCAGGTGAACAGGTCAACCGCAGCGTATCCATATTCAGGCCAGGTATGAATAGACAGGTGGCTTTCGGCAATAATTACCGCTCCTGAGACACCATGAGGTGAGAAATGGTGAAAGGTTTCAGTGACTATGGTGGCGCCTGCCTTTTCTGCCGCATCCATCATGGCGGTGCGAATAAAATCAACATCATTCAAGAAGTCGCGATTGCAGTCATAGAATTCAGCAATAATTTGATGTCCAAGTGAGCGCATTGTCGTATACCTGAAGCAGGAGTTAGAAAAGAAAATGGGCGCGCACTATACCCTCGACATCCTGTCTGCGCAACAGAAATTTTTCTCCTATCCCCCTAGCAGGCCGCTTACTGATATCAACTGAACGACCAGGCGCTTTGTTCCACCTGGTAGTACCGCATCAAAGGGATAGCAGGTAACCAATTTAAGCACTGTCTGCTCAAGCTCAACATTCAACTTTGCATAACGGATATCAACAACCTGAAAATCAGCAACCTGATAGCTTCTCGATAGACCATCGGGTCGCTGTACAATAAGGACATCACCCTTTTTAATCTTTCTAAGAAATTCAAAATGTGTGTCTCGGTGTGCGGCAACGATGCTCGTCCCTTCTGTAGCAGGCAAAACACTGCCGTTTACATGGCCCGGCCCGAATGCCAGAGATTCTCCAGAGGCATTACTCAAAACAAATAACACTTTACCGCTTTGTTTTACAACGATTCGGGCTACCGGCCAGAAATCAGCCCAGGGCCAGGGGAGTACTTGCTTACCTGTCACCAGCACCTCTGACCAGGCACGCTCAATCAGGATCTGGGCAAGCCGTGCCTTGGCATGGATCCATACTGAATTACCAAAGCAGATGGCCGATAACAGGCAACAGACTAGCAGTGGAGCCTTGCCTGCCTTCAACATGCACATCGCTGCCTTAAAAACATCAGCATGACAAAAAATAGAAACAATAGTCCCAGGTAAAAACTCAGTCGGGCGCTTGTCGCTGTTGCCGGAAAAGGCACTGCCATTAAATTGCCTTTTGGCATCAGGTTGGGTAATTGTTTATCCCCGGCAAGCTCTCCTTCTGCTCTAACCGGTGTTTTATCTACCGCCACAAAACTTGTATAACGCGTCAACAATTGATGCTGCAGAGCTAACTGAACAATTTCTGTTTTAATGCTTGATTCGTTAGCACCAGTAACCATTGAATCAAGCAAAGAATCGACTTTTTTACTCGCCCATAATGTTGCGAGACCGGAATCAGGAATAGGGGTGCCTGGTAACAGAGTGCGTTGCCATTGTTGACCTGCCAATTGTCCGTATATCCGTACTTTTACGACACCAGGGTTAAGCCTTGCTGTGACTAACAATGGCTCCCCATAATATAAATCAGGAATATTCTTTGGTAACTGATCTGCACCTGATAATTCTGGCCAGCCAATCTTGATATCACGTAAAGAGGGTTTTTCCAGTTGAGAAAATAACTCGGACATCCGCTTCTCAATGCCGCTGCCAGGATCCACATAGGTAAACGTGCCACGTCCGAATTGTGCCGCTTTGCGCATAAACAAACTGTTCGGCGCTGATCCGATACCCACGGTAAATAGACGCGATGCACCGAGCCTGTTTGCTATCTTTTTAAATAATGCGGCTTCATTTCCAACGCTGCCATCCGTAATAAATATTATCTGCCGCAGTCGACGTTCTGATTCACCTTTTACCAGGGCAAGATCAAGGGCTGCAGCCATATTTGTGCCGCCATTGGCTTCTAAATCAGCTACAAACTCCCTGGCAGTTTGCAGATTCTGCCGATTCGCCGCTTTTGAATGACTGAACAACTGATGCGCTGTAGAGTCAAAATCAATAATATTAAACGTGTCCTGTTTTTGCAGTCTCTGAAGTGCGAGTTGTAAACTTCGCCTGGCCTGAGGCATTGATGCTCCTTGCATAGAACCGGACGTATCAATCACAAAAATGACTTCCCTGGGCAACACACTCGTAGTCCTGGCCGTTGGCGGCATTAACATCAGGGTGGCATAAATCTGACCATCAATATCCTCAGTAAATAATGCGCTATGTGGTTGTTCCATCGGTACCGGCAACCAGCGCAGTACGATATCACGATCCATTTTCTCTTTTTTCTGTCTGAATTTAATTTGGTATTGATTAGAAACACGCTGCCAGTCTATGGCATGACCAGGACTGGATATGGACTGAAGATTCAGACCTATATCCAGCTTTGCATTAAAGCTTATCGTATGCGAATCACCTGCATCAATTAGTTGTGGTGGAGTAATCTTTGAAGCGTCTGGCACCTCGTCAGTATCCTGGCCCCAGCCGTGACTGTCATGACTTAATTGCCTGTCCCGATCAGCATCATTCATCAATGGCATACCCGGGATAAATCGAGGCGTCAGCGTCGTCGGCAATCGCAGCGAAAACTCCCCTTGCCGGTAATCAACTGGTTGTAGATATACCAGCTCAACTTCAACAGTTTGTCCTGGTGCAATATTTGCCGCAGACAGCGTAAATAAATTTCTCCGTTCTGCCTCTACCAGAGATGCCTGTTTACCGCTTTTTTTTGCTTTCTCATAGGTTTTTTTAGCCTCTCGTTTTTCCTGAACTTCACCATGAATGACACGCTCGCCTACTTTCAATGTCATCGCATGCACAGCTGCTGTTTCCGGCATTGGAAAAACGTATCTTGCGTTTACCCATTGTTTAGAGGGATTGGAAAACTTCTGCCGCAGCCTTACACGTGCTGTCATAGCCGTAACTTTCAGCTGGACATCTGTCGACAGCAATAAAGATTTACTCTCGATGCCCGCTTGATCAAACAGTTTTAAACTGCCGCTGCCACTTTCTACACCTGCCGGGTTTGCGTATGCCTGTGGAAGAAAAATGATGCTGAAAAGTAACAACCATAAATAGCTACGAAAAATTTTTATTATCATTGCACACACCCCTGATGAACATTATTGCTATACACGACACCCCTGTAGGCTGGGATACTAATAGCCGCAGGTGTGACAGGAGTGTGTTTTATGTGTGCTTTTGTGGGGCTTTAGTGGTTATTTAATGTGGCTTTAGCTTTGCCATTCGATTAGCGTTTTTATACCCATGTGATACCTGATTTAAATCACTAATTTGTCATGATTGATGAAGAGAGACGAAAGACGAAAAGTGTATCCAGGGAAGTTGCGCTTAGATTTTTTATTTTCCTTTCCTCTTTAACCTTTCCTCTTTAGTCCTTAATCCGAACCTCTCAATTCTGGACTTTAAGATGTAATGGTTTGATACCCAAAGCACCAAGTCGTTTGACGACATCCTTTTTAGTTTTCGTGCTGCTGTATGGGCCTAACCTGACTCTATAAAACTGCCCCTTGCCATCTACTGAAATCTTTTCGATACGGGAAGACAATCCATTTAGTGCTAACTTTGCTTTCAGTTTGTCGGCATCTTTAAATGAGGAGTAAGAAGCCGCCTGCAAAATATAGGTAGCTTCCTTTTCCTGCTTTTTGGCTGGTTTCTGTACTTCGTGGATAAACTGTTTTTCATCAACCACGGTCTCGTATTCCGGCAATACAGTATAAAAATCAAAGATAGGTTTTGGATCATCTGGTTTTTTTATATTTTTACTTTCTACGACATCAGTACTTACTGCACGGCTTTTAACCAGGTTTTTTATCCCCGCACCCAGACTCATTTTCATGCCACTGGCGTATATATACATGCCACCAACACTTAACACTACACCTGCCAGGATGCCGGAAATAAATGTCGGCCAGCTCATAGTTGAAGATTGCGTTGACTTACGGGTCGCGCCTTTACGTTTGCGTACTTTTTTTCTTGGTGGCATTACATGCTCTCCGGTGCAGATACGCCTAGCAAATCAAGACCGGATGCAAGTACCTGGCGTGTTGCCTGAATCAATACCAGCCTCGCATTTCTAAGTCCTTCATCATCAATCAAAAATTGATGTGCGTTGTAATAGGTATGGAAGGCATTGGCCAGGTCGCGCAGATAGTAGGCAATCTGGTGTGGCTCGTGATTTATCGCCGCACTTTCAATCACTTCCTGGTAGCGTAATATCTGGCTCATGATTTCTTTCTCATGATCCTCTGTCAGCATATCGAGACTGATCTTGCTTGAATCTGGTACCTGCATGTTTCTTTCAGCCAGCTGAGCCATTACGCTACATACTCTGGCATGAGCATACTGAACATAATAGACCGGGTTATCACTGGACTGGGACTTGGCCAGGTCCAGGTCAAAATCCATATGTTGTTCACACTTACGCAAAACGTAAAAGAAACGTGCAGCATCGTTTCCTACTTCATTGCGCAATTCACGCAAAGTAACAAATTCGCCTGAGCGCGTAGACATGGCAAGCTTTTCGCCACCGCGATATAGAATGGCAAACTGCACCAGCAAAACCTCAAAGCGGTCTTTATCCGCCTTCAGTGCCTGCAGGGCCGCCTTAACCCGTGCGACGTAACCGTGATGGTCAGCTCCCCAGATATCGATCAGGCGATCAAAACCTCGATCCAGCTTATCCAGGTGATAAGCTATATCTGAAGCAAAATACGTTGTCTGCCCA
The DNA here is from genome assembly GCA_030597275.1 of Gammaproteobacteria bacterium. GTDB lineage: Bacteria > Pseudomonadota > Gammaproteobacteria > BMS3Bbin11 > BMS3Bbin11 > BMS3Bbin11. Next base: position 3,126 of record JAUVSB010000058.1, on the reverse strand, counting down.
TTGTCTCTGACGACAACACGATCCTTTTCATCACCAAAATCGGTTGAGCGAAACCACTTGGCACCTTCTTTCTCATACAGATATCCATTGTCTTCCAGCGTCTGAATCGCTTTCTCCATTTCGCCGCTCTGATGCAGGCTTCGCTCTGAGAACCAGTTGTCGAACTCGACGCCAAACTCCGACAGGTCGCGCCGTATATTGTCAGTTATCTCATTTAAACCCTGATCAAATACCAGTGCATAATCATCAGCAAGCAAATCTTTTGCTCGATTTATCAGACCATCGATATGGGCTTCCTTATCTCCACCCAGGGGCTCGTCAGGCGGCACACCGACAAATACATGATCGATCTTCCGGTGCAGTGCATCACCTTTGCTGCGATGTATGCTGGCCGCGATATCCCACACGTAATCGCCCTGGTAAGCATTGGCCGGAAAGTCCATCTCTTCCCCGCATAGCTCCAGGTAACGCAGCCACACACTGACTGCCAGTATATTCATCTGTCGGCCGGCGTCATTAACGTAATATTCAGTCTGCACATCGTAACCCGCAGCGCGCAGCAAACGCGCAAGTGCATCGCCATAGGCAGCCCCGCGACCATGTCCAACATGCAATGGCCCAGTCGGATTTGCTGAAACAAATTCTACAATCACCTTCTGGCCTGCACCTATATCAGTATGGCCATAGCGGCCTCCTTCAGAAAAGACATCCCTGACTCCCTGGTATAAAGGTTCATCTGTCAGAAAAAAGTTGATAAAACCCGGGCCGGCCAATTCAACTTTGGAGATAATTTTTGAAGCGGGCAGTCGATCAACTATCTTTTGTGCAAGATCTCGTGGTGCGCATCGGGCATGTTTAGCAAGGACCATGGCAATGTTACAGGAGTAATCGCCATGCTCCTTCTGACGGGTTCTTTCTATGCTGATTTCAGGCTGATCAATGGCAGGCAGCATATCATCCGAGATCAATACTTTAAGCACGTCACCAACAAGTGACTGCAGTTGTTGTTTCAACTTCATTGTGTGTGTCTCTTCAGACGTTCAACAGGGGAAGCGGATTGTATCATCTCTGAAAGCCACAGGAATACGCCATATGTACAGTTCTATTAATACAGGTCTACCGGATCCACATCCAACGACCAGCGCACACGACTTTTCTGGCGTGCACCTTCTATCGTACTGCGCCATTGGTTTAAGAAATCATGCAAAGGCTTTCTCGATGCTGCCTGCACCAGTAATTGTGCCCGATATCGGCCTGCCCTTTTCTCCATCACTGACGCTATCGGCTCAGACAATTTTACGCTTTGCATTTTCGGGTTTGCTGAAATAAGTGATTTTGCCTGTCGATACATATTTTCGAGAAACTTTAACGCTTCCTGCCGTGCCATCGCTTCAGCCCGCAGCAAGGCGATGTGGGAGTATGGTGGGTAATCTGCACACTTGCGTTCCTCCAGGGCCATTTCGGCAAACGACCTGTAATCGTGCGCAGCTATTGCCTGCATCCAGGGGCTGTCAGGAAAACGGGTTTGCACCAGTACCATACCTCGTTTATCCGCTCGCCCTGCCCTGCCCGCTACCTGTGTAATTAACTGGAACAAGCGCTCATTGGCGCGAAAGTCTGAAGAAAATAATAATTGGTCACTGTCAAGAATACCGACCAGGCTCAGGTTTGGAAAATCATGTCCTTTAGATAACATTTGAGTGCCAACAAGTACCTCTGCTTCACCGCTATGCGCTCTGCGCAGGCGCTCTTCCAGCTCACCCTTGCGACGAGTAGTATCTCTGTCAATCCGCTCTATCGACGCATCCGGTACCATCTTCTGAATGGTTTGATGGATATTTTCTGTGCCCTGACCAATGGTCACCATTTCTTCACCGCCGCAGTCCGCACAGCGTTTTGGCCAGCGACTTGTTTGCCCACAATGATGGCATACCATCCTGCTGTCTTTTTTGTGCCAGGTCATGCGTGCATCACAGCGTGAACATTGAACCAGTGCATTACATGCTGTACAGCAAACGGCAGGGGCAAAACCTCGTCGATTAATAAACAACAGGCTTTGCAAACCTTGCTTCAGGCATTTTCTGACGCCTTCACGGAGAGGAATGCTGATTCCATTCTCCAGCGGCTGTTTCTCAACATCAAGAAGATGTATATCGGGCAAACCGCCAGCCGTTGCACGCTGCTCTATAGTTAACAGCTCAAACCGCCCCTGCTTTGCATTGTGCCAGCTTTCCAGTGATGGCGTAGCACTGCCCATAACGACAGGGATTCCTTCCAAACTCGCCCTTTTGATAGCAACATCTCGGGCATGGTACCTGAAGCCATCCTGTTGTTTGAAGGAGCCATCATGTTCTTCATCAAGGATGATAATGCCCGGTCGTGCCAACGGGACAAAAACTGCTGAACGTGTACCTATAAGCACCGATGACTCGCCCTGGCGCGCCCTTTCCCATGCCTGCATGCGTTGTGTGTCGTTCATGCCTGAATGCAGGACATCTATATCAACACCAAAACGCTCGCGGAAACGACTGACGAGTTGAGGAGTCAGACTAATTTCCGGCACCAGCACCAGCGCCTGCTGATCAGCGGCCAGTACCTCTGCGATGCTACGCAAATAAACCTCTGTCTTTCCACTGCCCGTTATCCCGAATAGCAGAAAACATTTAAAACTGTTTAGACTGGCCGTTATTCTTTCTATAGCCTGTTGCTGGTCGTCGCTAGCCTTGAGCGCAGGCTGACCGGCCCCTTCATCAGCATCTAGCTTATCTACCCTGACTACCAGGCCTTTTTCCTGCAGCGCACAAATGGCTGTTTTCCAGCTATTAGAAGCAACTTTTAAGGATTCGGCACCGAGAGCATTTTTTGTCTCTGACAATATTTGCAACAAACCGTGCTGTACACGTGCTCGACCAGGCCCCTGTGTTAAGACCGCTTTACCTGAATCTGTGATTTTCCAATAGGGGGTTTCAAGAAGCTTTAACGGTTTGCCATTACGCAGCAGTTTTGGCAATGCCGACATAAAAACTTCACCAGCGGGATGGATATAATAGTCAGCGACCCAGCGAAGAAAATCAAGATGCCTGCTTCCCAGCAGGGGTTCAGAATCCAGTACATCAATGACTGGTT
>JAUVSB010000061.1 GCA_030597275.1 Gammaproteobacteria bacterium | reverse complement strand
GGTATTTCACCGAATGCCTTCGGTGCTATAGGTGCAGCAGTGAACTTCACAGTTGCCATCATCATTTCAAAGATGACAGCCCCTCCACCAGACCATATCCAGCACCTGGTAGAAGACATCCGTGTCCCTGCCGGATCAGGTGGTGCTACGAGTCATTAATTATTACTGACTCATGATTAAAAGGCTCCCGCAGTTTGTATAATGCGGGTGCTTTTTTTATATTTATATTCGATGAAAATCTTTAGCCGTAAACCGTAAACCGTAAACCTTATCCTATGTCTCCCCACATTAAAGCCGCAACCATCATCGCTCCCTTTTTACTGATAGGTGGTTATATCGCTGCCGATTACTTCCAGACTTCAAAACAGGAGAAACTTCTGACTTCAGAGGCACAAAGGACTGCTGCCTATGAGCTTGAACTCTCGTCAAAATGTAAAATACCTGAAGCCACCTGCACCTTAAGAAAAGATGGACTGCTTATTTCGATAAAGACAGATAACAGGAATTTTTATATTGAATCAAACATGGAGCTCGAGGGGGCAACCCTGGGCCTGGCGCAGCCAGATCGGGTTACTCGTGGAGTAACGATGCAAAGCTTTTCTGATAATAAGCACTGGCAAACTGCTATCAGGACACTGAGTAACCTGAATGCGGAGCTTCCATTATTAATGCGTATTGCTTTGGTCAGTAATGGCACAAGATATTATGCGGAATTCCCGATAACGCATTCTGGTCCATGGGGCACAGATTAATGGAAATAGAATTACAGGAAATTCGCGATTTTGTCGCAGCGGTACCTCCCTTTGATTTGCTACCGGAAAATGAACTGAACCTTGTCGTTCGGAAACTTGGAATTCGATATATACGAAGAGGTAAATCACTTTCTGACGGTGTAGAAAACATCACATCAGTGTTCATCATACGCCAGGGTTCGGTATCACTCTATGCTGCAGACGATAAGCTCTTTGGTATGCTGGCAGAGGGTGATCTTAGTACGGCCTATTGTGCAGAGGGAGGAGATGAGGCTCTGGATGCCAGGGCGACAGAAGATACCCTGATCTATTCTATACCCTGTGATGTGCTGTTTGATATCGTTGCAAAGCACCCTGAGGCAGCTGCTTTTCTTCAAGACACTCCGCATAGAAGGCTGAGTGATGCGGTAAAAAGTGCACAACAGAAAGCATCACAGACCGCTACGCTAATGAATACCCCGTTGAGCGCATTAATTAATGAAGAAGTTATTGATATTGATTATGAAGCATCGATTCATGATGCGGCGGTAAAGATGACAGAATATGGTGTTTCATCCTTACTGATTATGGATGGTGGAAAACTTGTGGGAATTCTTACTGACAGGGATATACGTTCACGCTGCCTGGCAAAAGGTCTCTCAGCCGAAGTGCCAGTGAATCAAATAATGACGCGGGATCCTATTTTTGTGGACAGTGATTCTTTGGCCTTCGATGCATTGATGATGATGACACAAAAAAATATTCATCACCTTCCTGTTATCGATGGCGGCAAGGCACTCGGTATTATTACAGCCACCGACCTTATTCGCCAGGAAGGAAAGAATGCAGTCCATATCACCCGCTCAATACATCGTGCGGAAACTGTTGATGCCCTGGCAGAAATCAGTAAATTGATTCCTGATCTGCAGTTGCAAATCATCAGTACCGGAGGATCTGCTGAACATGTTGGTCGAGCCGTTACAGCTGTGAGCAGTGCAATTACCCGGCGATTGATTACGCTTGCCGAATTGAAATATGGCCCGTCACCGGTTCCCTATGCCTGGGTCGCTGCAGGCAGCCAGGCACGCCGAGAACAGGGATCACATTCAGACCAGGATAATGGACTTATTATCTCCGATGAGATGAAGCCTGAGGATGAAAAGTGGTTCAGTTCACTGGCTGATTTTGTCTGCGACGGACTGGATGCATGCGGGTTTGTCTATTGCCCTGGTGATGCTATGGCAAAGAATCCACAATGGCGTCAGACGGAAAATATCTGGACCAGTTATTTTACTCAATGGATAAACACACCTGAACCAAAATCTCTGATGCTATCGAGTATCTTCTTTGATATGCGTGTCATCGAAGGAGATAAAAATCTGCTAAGTAATATCCAGAGCAAGATATCCAGCCAGACAAAAAACAATCAGCTATTTCTTGCGCACATGACTGCTAATGCTTTGCAGCACAGGACTCCACTAGGGTTTTTTCGTGATTTTGTTCTGGTTGATGACGGTGAGCATAAAGATACTCTTGATCTGAAACATAAGGGGATAGTGCCGATCATTGACCTGGCTAGAATATATGCCTTGGCAGAAGGCCTTAATGCAGTCGGTACAGTTGAGCGACTAAAAGCTGCTGCAGGCAGTCCCTCACTAAGTCAGGATGGTTCAGCAAATCTTCTCGATGCCTATGAATTTATTAACAGGCTGAGAATAGAGCACCAGGCGGCACAAATCAGAAAAGGCGAAATGGCTGATAACTTTTTATCACCGAAACGGCTGTCGAGGCTTGAGCGAGCCCATTTGAAAGATGCATTCAAGGTTGTACAGACCATGCAGGAGTCACTGTCTCAGCGTTATCATGCGGGACACATTGGTTAATGTTTGACTTTCTGCTGAGTGAGGACAGCAGGCGCAGGAAGATGCTTGAGCTTGCACCTGAGGGACCTGTCAGAGATTATCTCTCAGCCCCATTGATTGATAGAAGCAGAGATATCCATTCTGTATCCTTGTTGCCACTGGATTTTGAAACCAGTGGTCTGGATTCGAGCAAAGATCATATCGTGAGTGCTGGTTACGTTGTCATAGAACGCGGAGAAATTCAGCTTTCAACAGCCACGCATGAGCTTGTAAGGACAGAGAAATTACTGACAGAAGAAAGTGTCGTCATACACAAGATTACCGATGATGCCGCCTCTGCAGGCAGCCCTCTGGATGAAGTGGTAGCTAAGCTGTTGCAGTCACTGGCAGGTAAAGTCATGGTTGCCCATAACGCAAAGATTGAAATATCATTTTTAACACAGGCATGCCGAGATTTGTATGGTGTTAGCCCGCGCTTTCCTGCTATTGACACGATGAGAATTGCCCGGCAATGGCTGGAGCGGCGAAATAAAGAGATTGAACAGGGTGATCTTCGTTTGTTTAACCTACGTAAACGCTATGGTTTACCCATGTACCAGGCACACAATGCTTTGACTGATGCGATTGCCACTGCAGAACTGCTCCAGGCACAGATAGCACACATGGATAGCAGTAAATGTCTTCCCCTGAAGCAGTTTTTGAAGTGATTTTTTCTTTTTTTACTATCAGCCTTTGACACTTCCATCAAGTTCAAGCAACATCGAAACGATTAGATGAATAAATAAAAACCAGGAACCAGGAGACAATCATGTCCGAATCCAAAGTCTACCCAGTAACCAAAGAATTTGCCGAAAACGCGCATATCAGCAGCGAACTCTACGAGTCCATGTATGCGCAGTCGATAGAAGACCCTGATGCTTTCTGGGCTGAACAGGCAAATGAATTCCTGGACTGGTCGAAGAGCTGGGATAAGGTTCAGGACTGGGACTTTAAAACCGGCTTAATACGCTGGTTTGAAGGCGGCAAGCTGAATGTTTCCTACAATTGCCTGGATCGACATCTTGAAACGCGTGGTGACCAGGTGGCATTACTGTGGGAAGGTGATGACCCGGAGGTCGATAAAAAAATCACCTATCGTGAGTTGCATGAAGAGGTGTGCAAGTTTTCCAATGTATTAAAACAACGCGGTGTCAAAAAGGGAGACCGTGTCTGCATCTATATGCCTATGGTGACAGAAGCAGCAGTAGCCATGCTGGCCTGCACCCGCATTGGTGCAGTTCATTCGATTGTTTTTGGTGGCTTCTCACCGGACTCCCTGCGTGATCGTATCCTTGACTCTGATTGCCAGACATTGATCACCGCTGATGAAGGCGTACGCGGTGGCAAGGCAGTGCCATTGAAATTAAATGCTGACAAGGCCTTGTCTGAATGTCCGAATGTACACACCTGCGTGGTGATTCGCCGTACCGGTGGTGATGTAAACTGGCAGGAGGGCAGGGATGTCTGGTATGACGAGTTGATGGCGGAAGCGTCAGCTGATTGTCCACCGGAAGAGATGGATGCAGAAGATCCTTTGTTTATACTCTATACCTCCGGCTCAACCGGTAAGCCAAAAGGTGTATTACATACAACAGGCGGATATTTATTATTTGCCGCCATGACTCACAAGTATGTGTTTGATTACCATGATGGCGACATATACTGGTGTACCGCTGATGTTGGCTGGGTAACTGGGCATACCTATATCGTTTATGGGCCGTTAGCTAACGGTGCCACAACGCTGATGTTTGAAGGTATCCCAACCTACCCGGATGCTTCACGTTTCTGGCAGGTCATCGACAAACATAAAGTTAACCAGTTCTATACCGCACCAACAGCCATACGTGCCTTGATGCGTTCCGGTGAAGAACCGGTAAAAAAGACTTCACGCAGCAGTCTAAAATTACTGGGAACAGTTGGTGAACCGATCAACCCGGAAGCCTGGGAATGGTATTACCGCGTAGTCGGTGACGCACGATGCCCGATTGTTGATACCTGGTGGCAGACTGAAACCGGCGGTCATATGATTACCCCTTTGCCTGGAGCCACAGATTTAAAGCCGGGTTCTGCGTCAAAACCTTTCTTCGGTGTACAACCTGCCATAGTTGATGAACAGGGCAATGAACTGGAAGGGGAATGTTCCGGTAACCTGATAATAAAAGCACCCTGGCCGGGGATGATGCGCACCCTCTATGGTGATCATCAGCGTTTTATTGATACCTACTTCACTACCTACCCTGGAAATTACTTTACTGGTGATGGCTGTCGTCGTGATGCCGATGGCTATTACTGGATCACCGGTCGTGTCGATGATGTGCTGAACGTATCAGGACATCGCCTGGGCACGGCAGAAATCGAGTCTGCCCTGGTGCTGCATAACAGTGTCGCGGAAGCAGCCGTGGTTGGCTATCCGCATGACATCAAGGGACAGGGTATTTATGCCTATGTGACCTTGATGGCAGGGGTTGAGGAATCAGATGAACTGAGCACCGAGCTGGTGAAGTTTGTACGTAAAGAAATCGGCCCTATTGCAACCATTGATATTCTGCAGTGGGCACCGGGTTTGCCGAAGACACGTTCTGGTAAGATCATGCGTCGTATCTTGCGCAAGGTTGCTGAGAACGATATCGCTAATATGGGTGACACCTCGACGCTGGCGGATCCAGCTGTTGTGGAACATTTGGTTGAGAATAGAGCTAACAAGTAGCTCACTCATAATCATACATCTCATCTAGCGTAGGGGTGTTCTTTTCATATTCCTCAAGTAAGGCTTTAAGCTTTTCACGATCCAGTAGTTCACCACAAAGTTCGCTCATATCTTCATCTGCCTTCTTACCGAACGCGCGCCGAAAGGGGGCATGCAGGGGACTGGTGATAAACATAAAATAGGTACTGACAATATCAAAAGGTTTGATTGATACACCAATATCCGAAAATGTACCTTTTATTCTCATGGGAGCCTGCAGGCCAAATAATCTTGCTTTTTTTGCTGTTGGAAAGAGTGAGAGTGATAGAGTTTCATTAGGGAAATCAATATTCAGGTTCCCTTTCATCCAGATCTTGCTGGTATCAATAAAGAGCAGTTCTTCACTTAGCTGCCCATCATCAATATCTAGCAGTGCCGTCCCGCAATTAAATTTCGATTCCTTTTTATTCAACTCAGGCAGGATAGCGAGGAAGAGATTCACTGACCATAGATTGATGGCACTCGCATCGATGTTTGTCGGCCAAAATGTAAAATCGAGCTGGCCATCGGCGTGATCAAAGGCATGCTCGAAGTCACTACCAGAGAGCTGTATATCAATTCTCGCACTTATCAGGCCGTCAGCAGGGGAGTCCGGTCTGAAGTGCCTGTAAAGAATACCATAGTCAAATTTGTCCATATTTAATTTGAGCTGCCCTTCAAAATTTTCTTCATGCTGTTTCAAGTCCAAAGCCCCAGCGACGGATCCACCTGGTATATCCAGATTAAAGGTATCAACGTTTAAGGAGTTTTCACTTGCGCGTAGATGTAGTTTTCCTCCTCCGAGATTGTCCTTGCCAGAGAGTACCTGCCTTGCTTCAAGCTGTAAGTTGATGTCAATGTTGGGGTAATCGCGCGATTCCTTAAAGCCTTCATTCAATCCCTCCTGTAATTGCCTAACATTCTCTTTCCTGTCAGGGGGTGTTGATGCAGTGCTACCGGTGGTTTGAGGGAAGAGTGAGAAGCCTTTAACCTCAAAGTCATTGATCTGGAAACTCTGGCTAACAAGATTTAGGTCCCAGTGGGCTTTACTTCCGCTGGTATCAACAAAAACCTGGCCGCCCAGGTCGCTATCGCCAATGATGGCCTTGAGGTCAGTGACACGAAAACCTTTCGGGTCAACACTGAATTTTCCACTGAAATGGTAAGGGCCGAAAGGTGGAATGTCGGTTTCCAGCAGCTTGTTCAAGTGATCGAGACGTTTTCCTTTAATTTCCAGGTCAACGACTAAGGATTTATCACTTATTGGAAGATCAATATCACCTGTGAGTTTGATTCTCGAGTGGTTGAGCGTGGTGGTCAGATCCAGGTGGGCTTTTTCCAGATTGGTAAAAAACTCGCTCAATCTATTCGAGGAGAGTTCCAGCTGTGCTGACTCGTCATCGATCTTGCCAGTAAATGCCAGCTTTACAGGGTTGCCAGGTTCAGCAAGTAGCGTAGCAGTTGAAAAAGTAATTTTACGACTCTTATCATTTGCCGGGTTGTGCAAGTTCCAGTGACCCTCTGCCAGGTCCAGATTGAAAACAGATTGTTCAAGGATTTCTTTCAGATTATTTCCATGCAGATCAGCATTGAAAGCTATTTCACTACTATATGCATCAAGACCTTCGACAAGACCTAGCCATGAAAGCGTCTTACCGATATCAACTTCCTCTGCATCAAATTTAACCGTGCCGGCAAGAGTCGGGTCTGAGTGCTTCAGCTGTAATTCAAGATTTACAGGCTTCCCCGCAATCTGCCCCTGCAGCTCAAGTTCCCAGTGTTTATTGCTGGTCAGATTCCGAAGCAGATCAGATTTAGCAGTGAACGAATAAGGGGCTTCCTTACTGCTTCCTTCAAGTTTTGCAGTCAGGTAGGATTTATCGTGAGTATTTATGAGTAGGCTATCTATATGGTTGGTAAACTCTCGCCCAAGTTTCTCATCAATATAATTCAGGTTTAAATCAGTTAGTCTGAATTCTTCAATCCAGAATTTCTTCTTATCATTGCTTACGTTTCGAGGTGTTGAGGGTTCATTTTCTACTTTACTTTCTGTTTGTATAAACGATGCCCAGTTTTGCCTGCCATCACCCGCCTGCTCAAGGTTGATATGAACCGATGAAGCAGAAATCTCAAGAAACTCCAGTTGACCTGAAAGTAAGGGTGGCAGCGCCAGTTGTACACGCGTTTCAGCAACACTGAGAATGTCCTCTGCTGACCATCCCGGTTCATTAGAGATATGCAGCTGGTCGACGACCAGGGTTGGGTAAAAACTGATGGCAAGGCGTACCTCACCATCAATTCGTACTTCTTGCCCGGTGAGTTCGGTGGCCTTTTTGACAAACTGTTGACGCACACTTTCCAGTGGTACAGTGATATTGGTATAGGACAATACACCGATAATAATTGCAATCAGTGCTAATGGAATCGCAACGGTACGGAAAGCGATTACTATGATCTTCTCGCTTTGCATGCTGAATATTGTCGGGTTGTGCGATTGTTTTTGTTCAGGCTAGTTAGTGCTAGAATTTGAAGTTTGGCAGACTCAATAATAAATATCGAGTTCTATACTATTAAATGCAAAAAATTGTAAAGACTTATTATAAGAATCTATTTTCCGAGAAATGCTATGTCTACTACCCAGTTGAAAAGTTACCGCTTTATCCATGTATTCCTGCTTTTTTTGATC
>JAUVSB010000074.1 GCA_030597275.1 Gammaproteobacteria bacterium | reverse complement strand
TCAACGATTCACAAGGATATTCACGTGATTGGTGACGCGGCTATCCAGAAGCCACTACCAAAATCAGGTTATGCTGCCAATTCTGAGGCAAAAGTAACCGCTGCGGCGGTCGTTGACCTGGTCCATGGTCGCGAACCTGGCACACCGTCGTGGGTAAACGCCTGCTACAGTATTGTGGCTCCTGCTGACGGAATTTCTGTTGCCATGGTCTACAATTTTGTCGATGGCAAGGTTGCCAAGGTCAAGGGCTCGGGTGGTCTGACAAGCATGGACAGCTCTCCTGCTGAACGTGCTCGTGAAGTCCAATATGCGTACAGCTGGTACAACAATATCACCAATGATGCATTTGGTGGTTAACGACAACTCAGGTTGTTGAACAAGAAGGGCCCGCTTGCGGGCCCTTTTTACTTAACTGCACAGATTGGAATTATGACTCGAGTTTCCATTTATCAAACAGTTTTTAGTTTTACTCTCATAATGAGTATGTTATGGAGTGGATCGGCCAGTGCGGTAGATAAGTCGCTGGTGAAGGAAAAGTGGCATACACCCTTTGACCTGTATCTCAGCCCTCAGGAGGCGTATGACATGAAGGCTGCTGACCCTGATAATGTACTGATGATCGATGTCAGGACACGTGCTGAGATCCAGTTTGTCGGGTTTTCAGATATGGCTGATGCCAATATTCCAATTTTTCTATACAGTCAGGAATGGAAGCTGAAGAAAGATGGTGAGCATGGTGCATATCGGAAAATCTATAATGATGATTTTGTCAGTGCTGCTGATAATTTTATTTCTGCCATGAAGAAAGACAAATCGGTACCCATTATTCTGATGTGCCAGTCTGGCGGACGGTCACCTTATGCGGCCAGAGCTTTACACGAGGCAGGTTACCAGAAAGTCTATTTTCAAATTGAGGGCTTTGAAGGACTTAAATCAAAGAAGGGGCCGGACAAGGGCAAACGTGTAACCAATGGCTGGAAAAATGCTGGCCTGCCCTGGAACTATTATCTGAAAACAGAAAAAATGTATTTCAATTTTGCACCAAAAAGCAGTAAACCGTAGGTTGCATCAAGCCTGATTTAACGCATGATACGATCGCACTAATCTTACCCCCATGAGAAAATTATTATGAAAATTATTATATCCTTAATCGTTGGTGCCATTCTTGGCATTGGTTCACTGCAGATACCCGCAGTTCAGCAAATGATCGGCAAGTCGCTTGCTCCACAGATGTTGATTGAAGTAGAAAGTCCATTAGACTTTTATGACACACTTGATCAACTGGTGGAAAATGCTAAAGCAGCTGGCTGGAAAGTACCTGAAAAATGGCGGGTCAATTTTCAGCGAAACCTTCTACGTGTAACGGGCGTGGATATAGGCCCAAACGAAGTCATAAAGATGTGCGAGCCCGAAGCTGCTGTCAGAATGCTTAAGCATGATGAATATAAACTGCTCACCACTATGATGCCATGTACCATCGCCGTGTATGAAAAATCCAACGGCAAGACCTATATTTCAATGATGAATATGGAAATCCTGGGCTTGATGTATGGTGGCGAGATTGCTGAGATCGCAAAGGAACTTGCACCACAAATGAAAAAAATGGTGACCCTGAGCAAGTAGCCCGGCTTACTCATCGAACATACGCTAAAGGACACTTCTATTTCATCAGGAATTTATAGAGGTGTCCTGCAAGCATTACGGTAAATTATGGGATTAGAATCGATATGCTATTACGACAGCGACTAGTTTTTTCTTTTCTACTAACTTTACTTCTTATTGTGACTCCGCTAAGTCATGCTGCTAAGGCAGGTTATAGTGCACCTCTTGGAGTGACCGGTGCCAGGACAGTCACAGTAGAAGAAGTGAAATCACTGTTTGATGCTGGTGTAGTGATTGTTGATGTACGCAATCCTCGTCTGCACGCAAGACGCCATATCCCTGGAGCGGTTCATCTTGATCTGAAAGACGTCTACGATGAAGAATCTCTTGCAGTTGTCGCTAAAAAGGATGAGCCCCTGGTGATTTACTGCAGTGGCGTTAAATGTAGCCGTAGTTCCCGTGCTTCTGAGAAAGCCGTGTCGTGGGGATATAAAAAGGTTCTCTATTTTCGTGGTGGCATCGTTGACTGGCGTGATGCGGGTTATCCGATGGAGTCTAGCGAAACTCTGAACAAGCCCTGAGTATGAGAGTTTGAATATGGCCCACAGTCACATCGCGGCTTTCTTTATTGCTATTGCATTCTTTGCAATAACAAGCAACGGGCATGCGAGAAATACAGACTACCGTTCTCCCAAACACGCCGAGGGTGCAACGACCGTTAATGTGGATGAGGCGAAGTGGCTGTTTGACGAGGGAGTAGTTTTTATTGATGTACGCAATTCGCGTTTTTTTGCCAGGCGCCATGTGCCCGGTGCATTTCATCTCGATATGAAAGATGTCTTCAGCAGGGAGGCATTAGAGGCGGTTGTCAGGAAAGATCAGCCGATAGTTATATACAGTAGTGGCATAAAGTGTGGTCGAGCTCACAGGGCCTCAGAGCAGGCTGTCTCCTGGGGTTACACAAAAGTCTATTATTTCCGGGGAGGTATTATCGACTGGAAGGATGTGCATTTCCCGATGGAGTCAGGTAAACAGGAGTAATCCAGTAGTCTTCGCGCTTGAAAGTGCCTGGCGCATTACTAACCCGACCATGCAAGGCTCGGGTTAGTGGATAGTGTCGTTACTCGCAGTCGGCATCCAGGACAACAGAATACTCTTTACGGCTAAGTTTGCCATCTTTGTCCGTATCCAGTTCTTTAAGGGATTTTTTTACACCGGCAGCCGTGGCTTTGGCGAATTCAGCTTCATCAATGCTCTTACTTTTATCAACATCAACTTTTTTGAAATCAGGTATTTGTTTTTGTTCTTCTGCGGCAACGGCAGTGAGACTGGTTAAGCTCAATAGCACGGCTAGAAAAAGTATCTTATTTATGTTCACTTGAGTTTTCTCCTGAGAGTTTAGGACAGTTTCGGGTGTCAATTTTTTACTATTGATCCGGTTTCTATATATTGCCAGAAAAGGCATCCAATTAGTTTAGGAGGAGTGCTGGAAAAATGGAAGCTCTTTTTTACTGCTGAATTCTACATTTATTGATTATTAATCAATAGCAATCCTTTAGCCTTACAATAATAATGAGCTGAAATTCCTGACCAAATTACTGGACATTGATAATATAAGCAAGTTCTTATATAATGAATAGCTATCTTTCATCATGCAGGACAGACAGGATGTTCATAAAAGAAGTTGAATCACCCCAGCTTGTTTCCAAAATGGAAGAAAATGATGACCTGGTCATCATTGACGTTCGCGAAATGCATGAAATTTCCCGTGGCACCATTCAGGGCGCAATTCCTATGCCTATGGCAACTGTCCCTGTTCGCCTTAATGAAATCCCAAAGGATAAAGAAGTCGTCTTTATCTGTCGCAGTGGTGCACGATCAGGACAGGTTTGCATGTTTCTTGGTCAGCATGGTTACGAGAATGTCATCAATCTGCGTGGCGGTATGATTGGCTGGGTTCGCAGCGGTTATGAACCCGTGATACCAGATCCCATATCCAGTACTTATTAAATTCACCTGGGCTCCATATTGACCGTCACCGGGTTTTGCCTACTCGTATTTTAATCACTATTTCATAGTCCTGCTCATCTATTGATAGTACCTCGTGCCCATTTATCCGGCACCACGCTGGGATATCATTTATGACGCCGTGATCGGTACACTGAATTAACAGGCATTCACCTGGCTCCACTTTTTCTACTCTATCCTGTGTCCTGATGACAGGCAGCGGACAAAGCAGATTACGCGCATCCAGTGTCGTTTCAGACATACCATTCCTGGGGGATGTCTTCTGCGGTCAGTGGTTTGACCTCAATATTCTTTGATTCACCGTTCTTTTGTCTTACTTCTACAGTGACGAGTTCAGATGTTCTTCCGCTACTAAAGCGAGCAACCAGTCTGGCGGCAAGCTCAAGATCATCCTCATCAGCTTCACCATCTATCAGACTGATAGGGCCGCTGTGGCTGATAGTGTTTAAACTTAAATAGTTTCTTCGGTAACCCCTGAGGAAGTTGGTCTCGCCTTCCTCGCGAGCGATGATGAGCTTGAAATGCGGCCTGGGTCGTAGATGGCGCCCGACTTTGAGCATGACGATATCATCAATTTCATAGGTCTTTTCACCTCGCGCCTTCCATAAATCAGCCAGTTTTGAGGAATAGTTGGCATCAGTAAGGAAACAGCAGCCACCGGCAGGCTGTGCATATTCTTTAAAGCCAAATTTTTCAGCCAGGGCCATTTGCGGTTTGCGGTTTCTACCGGAAAAGTCGAGCAGCTGCTCACGATCCACCCAGCCTTCACGCTCAGGTTTTGTCTCTGGCAGGAGCTTTGCGCATAATGGGCGCAATAATAAATCTCCAGCACCGGATTCTTTGCTGATGACCGGCATGGTGTCTTTGCGCTGCGACATGGGGCGCTGTCCTATGACTTCTCCTGTGATGAGAAAATCAAAGTCATGCTTTTTCATCCATTCCAGGGCTTCATGCACCATAAAGCCCTTGCAGTCCAGGCAGGGGTTCAGGTTTGCGCCATAGCCATGTTTAGGGTTGAGTACGACTCCTTTATAATCTTCAGAAACATCGATGATGTGCAGTTTTATACCAAGCTGTTCAGCGCACCAAAGCGCGTTGTTGCGCTTGGGCTTGTCGCGGTCTTTTTTGCGTATGGCATGGGTGTGGCCTTCTACGCAGAAGCCAGTAAAGAAATTAATTCCTTCGACATGGACTCCCTGTTCCTGTAAAACTCTGACCGCCAGCATAGAATCAAGGCCGCCTGATACGAGTGCGACTGCTTTTCGCTGAGGTTTGTCACTTGAAGTTTTAGGCATTGTGCTTGTGGTCATGTTATCTGGGCTGAATATTGCAACCAATTATATCATTGTAGAACCATGTTGATCCGTAGTATTTGTGTGTTGATTCCTGCTGTTTTTATACTCATAAATCCAGCCCTGGCTGAAAAATCACCTGAGAGTCCCTATGTCGGCGAAAAAGTCTGTGCCAGCTGCCATCAGGAGCAATCTCGCCAGTGGAAAGGCTCGCATCATGAAATGGCCATGCAGCCGGCTAATAAGGAAACGGTGCTAGGTGATTTCAGCAACGCCAGTCTGACACATGATGGCGTTACCAGTAATTTCTTCAAACAGGCAGATAAATACGTAGTCAATACAGTTGGACCTGACGGAGAGTTGCATGATTACAAAATCAAGTACACTTTTGGTGTTGACCCATTACAGCAATATCTAGTTGAATTCCCCGGTGGTCGATTGCAGGCACTGGATATCGCCTGGGACAATCGTACGAAAGAGCAGGGCGGGCAGAGATGGTTTCATCTGAACCCTGATGAACACATTCCTGCAGGTGATGTGTTGCACTGGACAGGCCCGAACCTTAACTGGAATTACATGTGTGCCGAGTGTCATTCGACCAATTTGAAGAAGAACTACGACAGTGCCAGCAAAAGTTACGACACGACCTGGTCTGAGATTAATGTCTCCTGTGAGGCTTGCCACGGTGCTGGTGAAAATCATGTTTCCTGGGCTAACAGCAAAGATAAATCCGCGAAAAACAAGTCTCATATCAACAAAGGGCTGGTGACGGAGTTTAATGAGCGTAAAGGCGTTAGCTGGAGCATCAATACTGAATCAGGCCTGCCATTAAGATCTGAACCCCGAAATACTAGTGCGGAGATTGAAACCTGCGCGGTTTGTCACAGTCGACGCAGTCAAATCAGTGAAAATGATCAGATAGGTGAGTCATACAGCGATGCTTTTCAAACTGCCTTGCTTCACAATGGCCTTTATCACGCCGATGGTCAGATTGATGATGAGGTCTATGTCTACGGCTCATTTCTGCAAAGTAAGATGAATAAAACTGGCGTAACATGCTCCGATTGTCATAATCCTCATACCGCAGCATTACGGGCACCGGGAGAACAGGTCTGCTACCAGTGTCATAAAGCGGATGTCTATGCCAGCAGCAGCCACCACCATCATCAACAGGGTTTAGCCGGTTCATCTTGCATCGAGTGTCATATGCCGGCAAAGACTTACATGGAAGTAGACCCCAGGCATGATCATGGTTTTCGTATTCCTCGCCCTGACCTGAGTGTAAAGCTGAACACCCCGAATGCCTGCAATAACTGTCATAGTAAACAAACACCATTATGGGCGTCGTCGAAAATGGAGTCCTGGTATGGCCACCAGCCGCTCGGTTATCAGAAATTTGCAACTGCCCTGAATTCACAACAGAGGCAACTTCCAGGGGCCCGCTTATTGATTTCATCACTTGCTACGGACACTGAGCAGCCAGAGATTGCACGTGCTACTGCCATTAGCTATTTGGGTCAATACAGGGAGGCAGAAACTGTCAGGCAGTTGCAGCAGGCACTGCAAAGTCATGAGCCGATGATTAGACTGGCAGCGCTCGACGCGCTCAGTTCATTCGATATCAGAGAGCGGGTTCAGCTGGCCTTTCCTCTACTCAGTGATAAAACACGTAGCGTGCGTATTCAAGCCGCACGTCTGCTGGTTTCAGTTCCTGCAGGAGATCTGCCCGAGCAGCAGAAAGAAATACTGCAGAAGGCCATGGATGAATATGTTGAAGTGCAGTTGTTCAATGCCGAGAGGCCTGAATCTCAGGTCAATCTTGGAAGCTTCTACAGTGAGCTGGGAAGAATAGAAGAAGCAGAAAGCAGCTATCGCAGGGCAATTGAACTGCAGGACCAGTTTGTTCCAGCCTACGTGAATCTTGCACAACTGCTGAGCGAGCAGAAAAAAGAAAATGAAGCAATAAAACTGCTAATGGCAGGTTTGAAAAAAGTATCAGGT
>JAUVSB010000114.1 GCA_030597275.1 Gammaproteobacteria bacterium | reverse complement strand
GACAGGCTCGCACTGGGAGTGATTGAAGACGCCGAAGAAAGTGGTGCGTTACAGCCCGGCCAAACGGTAATTGAAGCGACTAGCGGAAATACCGGCATCGCACTTGCCATGGTGGCTGCGTTAAAGGGTTACCACATGATCCTCATTATGCCTGAGCACATGAGTGTCGAGCGCGTGGTCAGCATGAGTGCTTATGGAGCAGAAATCATCTTTGTCAGCCGTGAAGCCAGCATGGAAGGGGCGCGTGACCTGGCGCTTGAGATGCAGGCGGTGGGCAAAGGCAAGGTACTGGACCAGTTTTCAAACCCTGATAACCCGGATTCACATTACAAGACGACCGGGCCTGAAATCTGGCGTGATACAGAAGGTACCATTACCCATTTTGTCTCCTCTATGGGCACTACCGGTACCATTATGGGCACTTCGCGATACCTGAAAGAAATGAATCCCGATATTAAAATTATCGGTGTTCAGCCTACTGATGGTTCAGCCATCCCCGGCATACGTCGCTGGCCGAAAGAATATTTGCCCTCAATATTTCATGCAGAAGAGGTTGATCGAACGATGGATGTCAGTCAGCAGCTGGCAGAAGACACCACACGCTTGCTGGCTCAAAGAGAAGGCATCTTTGCCGGCATCTCCTCGGGTGGGGCTGTGGCGGCTGCAATAGAGTTATCACGAGAAGTTGAAAACGCTGTGATTGTTACTATTATTTGCGACCGGGGAGGCCGTTACCTGTCTGCCGGTGTGTTTCAGGACCCATCTTCATGAGCCTGATGATCCTTGATATTGCCACAATTCCTGATTTTGATTTAGGTACTCGTTTGTATGGCTTACATGATTTGTCAGAGAAAGATATTTCCCGGGTCATGTCCACCAAAAGTCGTGAAATGGATAATTATGCAGGTGCTTTGCCTCAACATATGCAGCGTGTTTTGGCGATATCAGTACTATATCAGGATAAAGAAGGCATAAAAATCTGGTCGGTGGGAGATGCTGAGTCCAACGAGGCAGATCTGCTAAAGATTCTGCAGCGATACACCGATGAGTATAAGCCTGCTGTTGTCACCTGGTCTGGTGACAGGAGAATATTCCCGGCCCTGAACTATCGTTATCTGTCACATGGTATCCCATTACCCTTATACGCAAGTCAGACTAATTTAATGGCAGAGCTGGCTGGGGAGAGTATCAATAGAACAGTTCCTCTGCATGACTTTGCTGTGTTAGCAGGGTCTCCAGTAGATAAAGAAATGACAGATGAAGATATTCTAAACAACTATCTGCTAGGTGATATTGAGCCGGTTCGAAACAATTTAGAATTAAATCTCATCAATACCTGGCTGATTTATCAGCGCTGGCAGCTAATAAACGGGAAGATTGATCAAGCAGGCTTTGATACTGAAAAGCAGTTGTTAATAAAGATGCTGCAAGAAGAAAACAAAACACATCTGACAAGTTTTGTAGAAGCAATAAGCTGACAGCAATACAAGAAACCTCTGTGTACCTGCATTCTCCGTGGTGAAAAGGTTTTAGGTTTTATATGTTTTTATTCACATAGGCGAAACAAATGGCACGACGTAGAAGACGCAGCCCACCAGTCGAAATGACTGTTTCAATTGAATCCCTGACCAATGACAGCCGCGGTGTTGCCCATCATGAAGGCAAGGCCGTGTTTGTTGAAGGTGCGTTGCCTGGCGAAGTCGTTTTATGCCAGACCACTAAACGCACCAGTAAGTACGACACGGCAAAAGTCATTGAGGTTATTGAAGCCTCAGAAGACCGTGTACAGCCACGCTGCTCAGCGGCGGGAATCTGTGGAGGATGCAGCCTTCAGCATATGTCTGAATCAAGTCAGATTCATGCAAAACAGCAGGTGTTACTGGATAACCTTAAACAGATAGGCAAGGTAGAACCTTTGTCTACATTACCGCCATTACAAAGCTCACACTGGAATTACCGCCGCAAAGCCAGGCTGGGTGTGAAATTTGTACCTAAAAAGGGCGGTGTGCTTGTTGGGTTTCGTGAAAAACAAAGCGGCTATCTTGCTGTCATGGATAGCTGCGAAGTGCTAGATGGGCGTTTTTCGCAGCTCATTATGCCGTTGCGAGAACTGATAGGTGAAATATCCATTGCTAAACGTATTCCGCAGATTGAGATTGCCGCGGGAGATAATTCTGCAGTAATGGTGTTCAGGCACCTGGAACCGTTGTCAGAAAGAGATAAGGAACATCTGAAAGCTTTCGCTATACAGTATGATCTTTCGATTATGCTACAGCCAGCAGGGCCTGATTCTATCCACGAGCTTTATCCTGAGTCTCAGGGCCTGCTTGAATACCGGCTTGATGAATGGGATGTATCTATACGTTTTCGACCCACCGACTTCACCCAGGTCAATGCCAGTATCAATCAACTCATGGTTTCCAATGCTCTGGAGCTGCTGGCTGCAGAAGAAGATGAAGAGGTTCTTGATCTGTTCTGCGGTGTCGGTAACTTCACATTACCATTGGCGCGAGTATGCAGGCAGGTTACAGGGATAGAAGGTGATTCAGTACTGGTGAAAATGGCAAGGGACAATGCAGTGCATAATAAAATAACAAATGCCGAGTTCATTACAGCCGATCTCTATGACGCTCCTCTCGATGGAAGCTGGCTTCATCGGAAATGGGATCGTATTCTGCTGGACCCTCCACGTAGCGGGGCCATGGAAGTCATTGAGCGATTGCCTGAGTTGCAGCCTAAACGAATTGTATATGTCTCATGCAACCCGGCTACATTAGCCAGAGATGCTGATCTTCTGGTTAATAAGTTTGGATATAAGCTCCTGGCAGCAGGGGTAATGGATATGTTTCCACACACAAAACATGTTGAATCCATAGCTGTTTTTGAACCATCTTGATACAGGGTAGTAAATTCCCGCTTGATAGCTAAGTTTGGCAGATGAACGGGATATTTTACTTCTTATCTGGACGAGTTTGCACTACAAAAGTTTGTAATTGCCTGATACTGTGACTCTAAAGCAGCTTATCCCACTGATGAAGTCAATTATTGGAATATATTGTATCTTTTTGATTAAGCTGCTAATTAATATAAAATAATCAAAAAAATGCTGGATTATGCTACTCGAGAGGAGTAGCTTGTACGAAATGGCTGACATTACGTGCGCATGAATGCTTTAAATTTATGGCATCAAATATTTCATGCATTTTTATGGCAAGGGAGCTGATCCATGATATTACGCAAACTAATTATCTCCATTCCGCTCATGCTGGCAAGCAGCGTGACTTCCACATGTTTTGCCTATGATGAATCCAGTCAACTATCGCCGTGGTCGCCCGTTGCACAATCGTCCACACCTATATTGGGCAGCAGTACTCAATTTCGTTTGAGCCAGGACTGGCTTAATGAAAAATTGACAGGACAATCATCTATCTATCAGGCAAATAAGCTTGATACGGGTCTTAATGATACGGATCAGTGGACTATAGATATCAAGCGTCGATTACTGTCAGCTACCGAGAATACCTACATTTCTATGGGGCTAGGCTGGAATGACATTGTTATGAACGAAGGAGAGTCCACTTCTGGCATGAGATTCGTTGCCGAAGGGCGTGTTGGAATCTATGGCCCAGCTTATTTATTCGGTCAGGCAGCAGTATCACCCTGGATGACGGATGCTGGAAACAATTTCGCACCTTTTGGTAAAGAACTTGAATTAGGCTTAGCCGTCACACCTCTGCCATCAATGTCGTTCAAAGCAGGTTATCGCAGTTACTGGCTTGATTCTTCAGACTTGTCTTCTGATACAACATCAACAAGCAAGACTGACGGCTTTTATCTAGGTGGTGGATTTCACTGGTGAGCAATTAACCAGAACCATATATAGCAGAAGCCATCCCGGGTAGTAAATTTCCACACCCGGAATGACTAAATACTGAGGTTTCTATTCCGCTTTAGCAGCTGCCTTTGTTTCAACCTGAACTAAAGTAGATTTTTTCTTCTCCTTCTTCACTTCAGGTTTCTTTGTCTCCTTCTTTGTATCCTTACTATCAGTTGCAGCAGGTTTTTTGCTCTTGGTGGTAGCAGTTCTATCAGATGGCTTTTTATCTGTTGAGGTCTTGTTCGCTGGTGTCTTTTTAGCTTTCTTTTCAGATTTCTTTTCTGCCTTGTCAGCCTTATCCTGTTTTACAGCATCACCCTTTGGTGGACTTTTCTTTTCGACAGGTTTATCTGATTTGCTTTCAGCTTTGACTGCATCTGATTTAGTCGGTTTTGGACCTGATCTCCTGCTTGTTGAGCGGGGTTTGTTAGTCGATGACTTTTTTTCAGCCTTAGGCGCTACATTTCCATTTGCTTCAGTTTTTACAGCAGCCTCAACCTTGTTACTTACTGCTACATTGCCATCTGTTTCATTTCCAGAGGAAGGGCTCTGACGCTTATCTCCCGCAGGACCTCTATTTTGTCTGGGGTTGCGACGTCGACCCCGACTGGAACGATTTTGTTGGCGAGGGCGTTGCTGCTTGCCCTGCTGATCAGTATCTTGCTTGCTACCTGCCTGTTGTTTCGTGCTATCAGTCTGTGCCTCACCGCCTTTTGCCTGCGCTGGTTTTCTTTGCGGCTTACGCTGACGAGTCTGCTGACTACCCCGGCGCTGGCCACCACGGCGACTTTGTGGCCT
>JAUVSB010000006.1 GCA_030597275.1 Gammaproteobacteria bacterium | reverse complement strand
TTTTGCAGAAACAGCCACGCGGGTACCGGGGTACCTGATGACGACTGCATTCAAGGCCCTTCTTGCCTGTTGCCATTGCTCATTATCAAAATGGATATAACCCACTTTCAGCATAGCATCAGGTAAACGCTTACTCTTAGGGTAACGCTGTATCAGCGTGCTGTACTCATGCAATGCGGCATCGTATGCACGGTTAACATAGCGGGCTTCTGCTATCCAGTACTGAGCGCTGTCAGCAAGCGAGCTCCTCGAGTATCGGATTGGAAATTCCTTAAACGCGGCAATAGCTTCTTCGTAACGGCTTTGTTTCAACAGATCAAAAGCTCTGTCGTATGAAGCCTGCTCCAGTTCTGATGCACCATCCTGGAAGCCCTGTACAGGGCTTCCAGCAGAAAGTACAGCGGCGGCAGGTGCCGCACTTAAGGCTGCAGAATCTGTCACGCCATCAGCAGGAGATATGACATTACCTGGAACTTCTGCCTGCTGGGGAACAGCTGGAATTTCACTATCTCTTACCATTTCTGTTGCCGGGGCTGCAGAAAAAGTGCCCCGTGATGATCCAGATTCTAAACCTTGCAGGCGCCGATCAATATCGTCATAAATACTCGATAATCTCTCGCGCAACCTGTTCAGTTCATCAGCCTGTACATCAACGGTGTTTCTCAGGCTAGCGACTTCACTCTCGAGACTATTGACCCGACCAAGCAGTTGTAGCTGTGGATTCTGAACGGAAGACGGCCGCATAGTGGCCGCCGTCGTCTCATTGCACGCACTCAGCAACAGTGGGCCAAGCAGTGCCAGCATAAGAATCCGCAGTATCAACAGAGGGGAGAAATTACCTGCCATAACGAATTTCAACACGGCGATTCAAATGCCATGCGGATTCATCATGTCCCTCAGCAACCGGGTTTTCTTCACCGTAGGAAACGTTTTCTATGTTTGCTGCACTAACACCTAAAGCAACGAAGACGTCTACAACAGACTGCGCACGTCGTTCACCCAGAGCAAGGTTATATTCCCGTGTACCGCGTTCATCAGCATGACCTTCAAGAACCACAGTAATAGAAGAGTTTTCACTTAAAAATTTCGCATGGGCTTCAGCGATAGCCAGGCTATCAGCATCCAGTTCACTGCTGTCGTAGGCAAAATGAATTGTTGTCTGCGATAAAAGATCCCCTGAACCCTGCCAGTCACCCAAAGGCTGGCCATCAGGGCCAAACCCTGCTCCTGTACCGGAAGTTGAGACACCATCCATTCCTACGCCTTCAGCTTTGCGGGTTTTCTTGTTACAGCCACTCACTGCCACCATACCGGCCAACAGTGCAATTAGAATTAACTTGCTTGTATTTTTCATCTCTTCCTCTATCCTCTATTGTCGTCTTAAATATGGTGACCATGCGGGTTCACGCACGTCCCCTTGTAAAAATCTTAGTGTTTGCCGAACACGGCCATCCGATGATACAGCGGCCAGAACGCCTTTGTTATTTTGCTCGGATGCATAAAGTACCATTCTTCCGTTCGGGGCGAAACTTGGCGATTCATCAAGCAGCGTACTTGTCAGCTTGTTTAATTCCTTATTACGGAGGTTCAGCGTAGCGACATGGAACAAACCATTGCCACGGCTAATCATAACCATTAGCTTGCCATCTGCGGAAACCGATGGTCTGGCATTATATTTACCGCTATATGTTAAGCGCTTAACACCCGATCCATCTGCATTCATGCGATATATCTGTGCCTGGCCGCTACGACTCGAGGTAAAGACCAGTCCCTTGCCATTCGGCATCCAGGAGGGCTCTGTATCAATACCATGATGATGCGTCAATCGTTTGATCGCACGTGTTCGTAAATCAAGCACATAAATCTCTGTATTGCCTTCCTTTGATGAAACAAAGGCAAGCTTTGTCCCGTCGGGAGAAAAGGCAGGTGCACTGTTAATGCCTTTAAAACTGGCTACATTCTCACGCTTACCGTCTGCTAAACGCTGTATGTATATCATTGATCGCTTTTTTTCAAAAGAAACATATGCAAGCTTACGTGCGTCAGGTGACCAGGCAGGTGACATTAACGGCTGATGAGAGTCAAGAATAGTCTGCGGACTAAAACCGTCTGAATCAGCCACCTGTAACAGGAAACGCCGACCTTTTTTTGATTTCTCAACCGTCACATAGGCAATTTTGGTATTGAATGCTCCTTTTTCACCGGTAAGTTTTTCATAAATGATATCGCTGATCTGGTGCGCTATGTTCCTCAGCTTGCTGCTTTGGACATTATATTGGTAGCCGGTCAGTGTTTTGCCTGTATAGATATCAAGCAATTGAAATTTTACCCTGTATGTCCCTGCCCCTGATTGCTCAATAGTACCTACTACCAGGTTATCCGCCTTGATCAGGCGCCAATCTTTAAACCGCACCTGCTTGGCTGTGTGCGGTTGTTGCAGAAAATCTGTACTGGGAATGCTATCGAAACGCCCGGACCGGGTTAAATCAGCTTCAATTATATTAGACATGCTTTCGCCTGCCACCGCGGCCCCTTTCCAGCTGAAAGGTACGATGGCAATTGGAATGCCGATATCGACACCTTTAGTTATTTCGATTGTGAGTACTGCATGTGCGGGAAAAGCCATCAAACCTGTTAGGAATATCAGCAGTGCTGCAGTTTTTTTCATATTAATAAATTTCATATTTTTAAGCATACAAGTCAAATTCTAGTTTCTATTTCTGAAGATAACATTATCAGTTATACATATTAAATAAATAATTATGGCCTGAACGGAAAATCAATTGTCTTGAATTCAGAATACAGGTCCGGGTCTAATGGTATCGGTATCGGCGATGCTTTTAAAAATGCTTTTTTCACTGAACTATCACAGTATGGATCACCACTACTCTTTACTATTTTTACATTCAATACCTTTCCATTCGGGGCAAGATTGACTCTCACCGTAGGGTTACAACCTTCTGGCCCTTGAGGGGGATAACTCCAGTTACTCTCCACCTTTGCCTGAATGCGAGGCACATATTTGCTCATAGCCTGGCCAGCTCGTGCAGCCCTGGCCTTTGCTTCCATCTGTTTTCTCATTGCATCTTCTTTTCTTTTACGTTCTGCATCCGCTTTACGTTTTTTCTCTTCAGCCAGTTTCTTCTTGCGCTCAGCTTCTTTCTTCTTTTTCGCTTCCGCCTTTTTACGTGCCCTTTCCTTGTCTGCTTTCTTTTTTTCTTCAGCGGCTTTTTTCTTCGCCTCGGCCTTCTTTATCGCAAGCTCTTTCTTACGCTTCTCCTCAGCCTTTTTCTTTTTGACCTGTTCTTCCTTTTTGCGTTTAACCTCCGCCTTACGCTTTCGCTCCTTTTCAGCCAGACGTTTTTTCTCTGCCGCAAGCTTGCGCTGCTTCTCTCGTTCTATCGCCCGCTTCTTTTCTTTTTTCTCTTCCAGAACCTTATTATCAATGGCAGTGGCTTCGATAATATCCAGCGGTTTGTCTGCCTTAATTTGCAGTGATTTTACTGCCGCAACCTGTTTTACATGGCTATCCACTTTGATGAACATGATGCTAAACAAAACACCATGCAACAGGACAGCCAGACCGATTGCAAGCGGGCTGACTGGTAGGCGTCGGTTTCGTGGTCGGGCACTGCCTGAAGTCACAACTACTTTTCCGGCGGCTCGGTCACCAGGCCAACCTTGGGTATTCCTGCCTGTTTCAGCAATACCATTGCAGTCATGACCGCCTGGTATTCCACATGTCTGTCCCCTTTCACCAGGAAAGGTGTTTTCGGATTACGCTTATAGACTATCTGCGCCTGCCTGAAAACTTCTTCACCGGCAGACGGTTGTTTTTCTTCATTGATTAAAAGTTGCCCATTGCGGTCGACAACCAGTAAAAATGGCTAAATAGCAGGGTGTTTCACCGCATCGGAGATAGCCTGGGGCAGAGCAACTTCTACCCCGTGGGTCAACGGCGGCGTTGGTACCATAAAGATCACCAGTAATACCAGCATGACATCAATGTAGGGCACGACATTGATCTCGCTCATCTGGCTCTTGCGGCTGCGCCGGGAATGTTCAAACATCGGCTGATTTCTTACGGTAACTCTGACGCGAAACGATACTGGTAAATTCTTCCATAAACATTTCGTAACGCATGATCAAGCGTTCCACCTGGTTGGAAAAACGGTTATAGGCAATCACTGCAGGTATCGCCGCAAACAGACCCATGGCAGTCGCCACCAGCGCATCTGAAACACCCGGAGCTACAGATGCTATCGTGGCCTGTTTCAAGACGCCAAGGCTGCGGAAAGAATTCATAATTCCCCAGACAGTGCCAAACAAGCCGACATATGGGGAAGTCGAGCCAACTGTGGCAAGAAATGACAATCCGCCCTCAAGGTCCTCAATTTCCTGTGCCAGCGCGACACGCATGGCCCGCTGTACACCATCGGTAATTTCGCTGCGTTTTATGTCTTCCTGATTGTAGAGGCGAGAGTACTCACGATAACCAGCAATAAAAATACTGGACATTCCACCATCTTCACTGGCCTCCTTGCCTCCCCACTCTGAGTACAGTTTACTTAGGTCGCCGCCAGACCAGAAAGAATCTTCGAATTCATCAGCTGATCGACGTGCCTCTCGTATCATTTTCCACTTCTGAAAAATCAGCGCCCATGACACAACTGATGCCAGCATCAGCATCCCCATCACCAGCTGCACGACCAGCGTGGCCTGCGTGATCATATGCAGAATCGACAGGCTCTGCTCAGGGTTGGCGAGTTCTACAACTGTATCCAAATCTTATCTCCTCAATCCAGGTTAAATGGCAGTGCCATAGGACGAAATGTATCTGCTGCAATTCCTGCAAGTTTTATCCTGGCGCGACACACGAGTATCTCATCACGGTAAACTTCATGATCAATATCCAGAGATGCTTTACCCTGGCGAGCTATCGACACTTCTACACGAAGTAAATCATTCAAATATGCGGGTTTAATATAATCTATATCTACCGATCTTACTGCAAACAAGAAACCGTATTCCTGCTCAAGTTTATTTAATTCGTAGCCCAGCTCACGTAACCATTCGGTCCTGGCCCTTTCCATAAAACAGAGGAAATTCGCATGATAAACAACACCACCTGCATCGGTGTCTTCGTAATATATGCGAACTGGAAATACAAATGCCGGGCTACTCAAATGCGCCTGCCGAAGTCGTGCCATCATTGAAAAATTCTTCCGAACTATACAGGGATGAGAAGAAATTACCAGTCTATCGAGATGGTTAAAAAAGGGTGAACTCCTGTATCGAAAATCATTCTGTGATGATGAACATCTGGCACAGAAGCTCCTTGAAACTTAAGAAACTAATTTACAGCAACTTTTCCTGATGAGCATCAGAATTTCCCGGATAATCCAGCCCAAAATGCTGCCATGCCAGACGCGTTGCGACACGGCCTCGCGGCGTACGCATGATAAAGCCCTGTTGTATTAAATACGGCTCGATGACATCTTCCAGGGTGTCCCTTTCCTCGCTTAAGGCCGCGGCAAGGTTATCAACACCGACCGGGCCGCCGTCAAACTTCTTCACGATTGCAGACAATAAACGACGATCCATTTCATCGAAGCCGTGCTCATCCACCTCCAGCATGTCCAGGGCAGAACAGGCGACCGGCTTGTTGAGCACACCATCAGCCTTCACTTCGGCAAAATCGCGCACCCGGCGTAACAGGCGGTTGGCGATTCGGGGAGTTCCCCGGGAACGACGTGCTATTTCAGCAACACCTTCTGCGTCAGATTCTACATCCAGAATCCCACAGGAACGAAGGATGATCTGCTGCAGTTGCTTACTATTGTAAAACTCCAGGCGCTGCACAATACCAAAACGATCCCGTAACGGTGATGTCAGCAGGCCTGCCCGGGTTGTTGCACCAATAAGAGTAAAAGGTGGCAAGCTTAACTTGATGGAGCGGGCGGCAGGTCCCTCACCGATCAAAATATCCAGCTCATAATCTTCCAGCGCCGGATAGAGAATCTCTTCTATCGCCGGTGACAGACGGTGTATCTCATCTATAAACAGGACATCGCCCTGCTCGAGATTGGTTAATAAAGCTGCCAGGTCGCCGGCTTTTTCAAGTACCGGCCCGGACGTCTGATGCAGCTTGCCTTCCATTTCATTGGAAATTATATGTGCCAGGGTTGTTTTACCCAGGCCCGGCGGGCCAAATAACAGTACATGGTCCAGCGCTTCTTCACGGTTGCGCGCTGCGGTGATAAAGATTTCCAGCTGCTGATGGATACTTGGCTGACCTACAAATTCTTCAAGCGTTACAGGGCGCAAGGCCTTGTCAAAAACCCGCTCGCCTGTCTCTTCTTTTGTTTCCGGTGCGACTAATCGATCAGTTTCTATCACCGGGAACCTCCGGATAGTGCCTGCAGCGCATGTCGGATCAGCGACTCACTGCTTAAAGTTTTGCCAGTCTCAGATTGATCTGCCAGTTGACCAATAACTTTCTCTGCATCTTTTGCTCGATAACCCAGGGCCGTTAAGGCACTGATAGCATCAGCACGAATATCATCGACACTGCCGGCAATAGCCGCATCGTCATCCGCAGACATGCCCGGCAGCTGTTTCCCACGCAGCTCCAATATCACGCGCTCAGCTGTTTTACGTCCTATTCCAGGGACTTTTGTTAGCCTTACTACATCTTCGCCATTGATGCACAAACGAAATTCTTTTACTGATAAGCCTGACAAAATTGCCAGGCCTACACGTGGACCTATGCCGCTTATTTTTAGCAGGTGACGAAATAAGTTACGCTGGTTTTCAGTAGAAAAGCCAAATAATAACTGGGCATCCTCACGCACCACCAGGTGTGTGTGCAGCATCAATTCCTCACCTTCCTTTGGCAGATCATAGAAGGTTGTCATCGGTGCATCGAGCTCATAACCAACGCCCTGCACATCCAGCATCAGGGCTGGCGGCTGTTTGGACATTAAAATACCGCGTAACTGACCGATCATGGTTGTGTTTTCAGTCCCTGTTGTTTGCTCATACGAAAATTGTGCTCCAGTGTATGACTATGGCAGATGGCGCAAGCCAATGCATCGGCAGCATCTTCCTGCGGCAGACCAGCAAGAGCAAGAATTGATTTAACCATGTGCTGCACCTGTGCCTTATCCGCCTGACCGTAACCGACTACCGATTTCTTTATTTGCAGGGCAGTGTATTCGCCCATCGGCAAGCCCTTGTTTACACCTGCAGAGATAGCGGCCCCGCGTGCCTGCCCCAGCACCAGTGCCGATCGCGCATTGCGTGAAACAAAGACCTCCTCTACCGCCATAAATTCAGGACTGGTGCTATCGATCACCTCGGAGACACCTTCGAATATGGTCTTCAGTCTCGCTGGCAGGTCTTTATCCTTCATTCTTATACAGCCACTGGTGACATATTGCAGCTTGCCGTTATCAATATCAATCACACCAAAGCCAGTAATACGTGAGCCTGGATCAATACCAAGAACACGCATCAATCGTTATCCTGTTCAGCCTTCAAAGTCATCAGGGAAAGAGGCATTGGAATGCACTTCCTGTACATCATCCAGGTCTTCCAGTGCATCGATCAGGCGCATCAGTTTTTCAGCATTTTCAGTATCAAGCGCTGTCTCCGTTGATGCACGCTCAGTGACTTCAGCGTAATCGGGAGCCAGACCCGCCTCCTCAAGTGCCGATTTCACTGTAATGAATTCCTCTGGGGCAGTCTGTACCTCTATCGAACCATCATCCTCTGTAATGACATCATCCGCACCGGCTTCCAGTGCATAATCCATAATTTTTTCTTCATCGCTGTCAGCAGGAAAACCAATCACACCCATTTTGCTAAACAGATAGGCGACAGATCCATCTGTACCCAGGTTGCCATTGTATTTACTGAAGGCATGCCGTACTTCACTGACGGTACGGTTATGATTATCTGTCATGCAATCAACCAGAATTGCCACCCCTGCTGTGCCATAACCTTCATAACGGACTTCTTCATAATTTACACCCTCCAGATCACCGGTACCGCGCTTGATCGCTTTCTCGATGGTGTCTCTCTTCATGTTATTGGTCAGGCCCTTATCAATCGCAGACCTCAGGCGCGGATTAGAATCTGGATCACCGCCACCCATACGGGCTGCAACGGTAATTTCCCTGATGAATTTGGTAAACAGCTTGCCACGCTTGGCATCCTGGGCGCCTTTGCGAAAGCGAATATTGGCCCATTTACTGTGTCCGGCCATGTATATCTCCTACGTTATCTGGAATGTTCTAAAATTCGTGAAAGTCTATCATATTCCATAGACAGAACGATCTCATTCGACATCAGCTGGAGGCTGTTCTCATAGATGCAGACAGCTGTTGTTGAAAGATGGCAGAATACGAAGTATAAGCACATTTAATACAGCAGAGCTGTCTCTGCTTTTCTCTTAGGCCAGCCACAATGATATCAGCAGGCATGAATCCTCCAGAAAAAAATAACATCACCGCCGTTGTGCTGGCAGGTGGCCGTGGCAGGCGCCTTGGCGGTCTGGATAAAGGATTGCTGAGCCTCGACGGCAAACCGTTAATAAAACACATAATTGATGCGATCAAACCGCAGGCTGATACGATCATTATCAATGCAAATCGCAATCAGCACGAGTATGCAAACTATGGTTACCCCGTCATCAGCGATGACATGACAGGCTACCAGGGGCCTTTGGCAGGTTTTGCCGCAGCCCTTTCAGCCTGTGAAACTGACTACATCATCACCCTGCCCTGCGATGGCCCCACTGTCCCTGCTGACCTGGTAAGCAGACTGGCAAAATCCCTGATTAATCAAAATGCCGAACTCGCCTTCGCTCATGACGGACAGCATATGCAGCGAGTATATGCACTGATACCCCGTACTTTGCTAGGCAACCTTCGGGCTTTTCTAGAGGCTGGGGATCGTAAGGTAGGTCTCTGGTATGAGCAGCATAATATCGCCCTGGCAGATTGTTCAGATATCAAAGAAACCTTCTTTAATATCAACACAGAAGAAGATCGTCTCACCACCATAAAACAGGATACATCGGCATAATGAAAACAGAAGTACCTGTCATCGGGTTTTGTGCCTGGAGCGGCTGTGGCAAGACCACCTTGCTTACACAACTGTTACCGATTTTTGTCTCACAGGGTCTCAAGGTCGCTGTTATCAAACACGCTCATCCCCATTTTGATATTGACCACCCCGGTAAAGACAGTTTCAAGCTGCGTGAAGCCGGAGCAAGCCAGATGCTGATTTCCTCACGTAAGCGCATGGCGCTGATCACGGAATTCGAAGATGGCCGTGCCGAACCTTCACTAAGCGAGGCACTCGAACGTTTAAACATGCAGGATCTGGACCTTATCCTGGTAGAAGGTTTCAAACACGAAAATATAAAAAAAATAGAGCTGCACCGCCCTGAGCTTAATAAACCTTTAATGTTTCCGGATGATCCAAATGTCATCGCGATTGCCAGCGATGCAGAAATAATGGAGAACAGGAACATCCTACCTGCACTGAACCTCAATGAACCACAGCAAATCGCTCAATTCATTGTTGACAATATCCTCATCTAATATTTGCTTCCCAGGTCGCCATACATTCTTACCTGTAATTTGTAGGGATTAGCCTTGAAGTGCTTTATAAGCATGCTCTATAGCAGTAAAATGAACTGCTTTCACGCAATCACGCCTGCAAATATCAAACAGACAGGGACACACCCCTGTACGAGTACAGAATCATGAGCGATCAAGACATCAGCAATGAAGAAGAAATACTGCAGCTGGTCAAAAACACCCTGACAGCGATAGCCAAGGATACCTATACGCCGCCTGAACTAACCCATCCTTTATCCAGCGACACAATCAACCAGATCAGAAACTGCTTTACTGTCATTACCCATCGTCAGCAGGAGCTGGCCCGGTCTCGTGGTGAGGAATTCAATGAGCGGCCCCGATATATTGATGAGCCCAACGACACATTTGTGGTCTCGCTTGATGATTTCCGCGATTCGACGAAAAAGGAGGACTGATAATGCCTTATTATGTTTATCGTATTACCGAATCTGCCGCTGGTTTTGTCAAGCAGTTGGAGCTACTTGAAACATTCGACAACTACCGTGAAGCCAAACAATTCACTAAAAAAACACGCAGTGAAATGGACAGCAGCATAGCGGCACAAATCAAGGTCATGTTCGCTGAAAATGAGTTGTCAGCGGAAGAACAGCTGCAGGAAAAACGTGAA
Source organism: Gammaproteobacteria bacterium (assembly GCA_030597275.1). Taxonomy (GTDB): domain Bacteria; phylum Pseudomonadota; class Gammaproteobacteria; order BMS3Bbin11; family BMS3Bbin11; genus BMS3Bbin11. The sequence continues at coordinate 7,345 of JAUVSB010000006.1, read as the reverse complement.
AAACCCATTACTATGGAATGGGAAAACTAGACACACCTGTTCGCCATGAACACAGCCAAAGATCTTTTCTCCTACCGTAAAAACTGGGCACATCGCTTCGGCACTGCCCCGGTGCTGCCCATGTCCCGCGCAGAAATGGATGAACTGGGCTGGGATGTCTGCGACATCATTATTGTTACCGGTGATGCTTACATAGACCACCCAAGCTTTGGCATGGCGCTGATCGGCCGCGTGCTGGAATCTCAGGGTTTCCGCGTCGGCATCATCGCCCAGCCCGACTGGCAAAGTGCCGAGGCATTCAAAGAACTGGGCAAACCCCGACTCTTCTTTGGCATCACTGCCGGCAACATGGATTCCATGGTCAACCGCTACACCTCCGACCGCAAGCTGCGCCACGATGATGCCTATACTCCGGACGGCAAAGAAGGCAAACGCCCTGACCGTTCTGTGCTGGTTTATGCCCAACGGGCAAGAGAAGCCTACAACGATGTCCCTGTTATTATCGGCGGCATAGAAGCCAGTCTGCGGCGGATCGCACATTATGACTACTGGTCGGACAAGGTGCGTCGCTCCTGCCTGCCTGATTCTAAGGCTGACATGCTGCTATTTGGTAATGCAGAACGCGCTATCGTCGAGATTGCCCACCGGCTAGCTGCAAATGAAGACATCAAAAATATTTGCGATGTGCGCGGCACAGCATTCATGACATCAAGCATTCCGGATGGCTGGACCATCATTGATTCCACTGATGTCGATCAGCCGGGTCGAGTTGAAAAGCGGGCAGATCCTCACACTGATCCTTACGCCAGCAAACCTGACTGCTCACAGCCAACAAGTTCAGTCGAAACGCCAGGCCATCAGGTCGTTACCCTGCATACCCGCCCGCGAGGACTGGATCGAACTCACACTGTCTTGCGTCTACCCTCCTATGAGAAAGTAAAAGTCGACAAGGTACTGTATGCACATACCTCGCGTGTCTTCCATCTTGAAACCAACCCGGGTAATGCACGCTCACTTATTCAGCGCCATGGAAGTCGCGACCTCTGGCTAAACCCGCCACCGATTCCAATGACAACGGAAGAACTCGATCACATCTATGAGCTGCCTTATACACGCAAGCCTCACCCGTCATACGGCGCCGCGAAGATGCCCGCATGGGAGATGATCCGATTTTCAATAAATATCATGCGTGGATGCTTTGGCGGTTGCACCTTTTGCTCTATTACAGAGCACGAAGGTCGCATCATCCAGAACCGTTCTGAGAAGTCTATTCTCAATGAGATCGAGACCATCCGGGACAATGTGCCGGGCTTTACCGGCAACATCTCTGACCTGGGTGGCCCGACAGCGAACATGTGGCGGCTTAAATGCAAAGACCCGAAGATAGAGTCCTCCTGCCGACGCCTGTCCTGTGTTTACCCCGGCATCTGTAAAAACCTTGATACCAACCACGAACCACTCATTCAGCTGTATAGAAAAGCAAGAAAACTGAAAGGGATAAAACGCATCTTTATCGCTTCAGGTCTGCGTTACGACCTTGCCATCCGCTCCAAAACTTACATTAAGGAACTGGCCACACATCATGTCGGCGGTTATCTGAAGATAGCCCCCGAGCACATCGAAGAAGGCCCTTTATCCAAGATGATGAAACCAGGAATTGGCGCCTATGACCGCTTCAAGCAATTATTTGATCAATACTCGAAAGAGGCCGGCAAAGAACAATACTTAATTCCCTACTTCATCTCGGCACACCCGGGAACAACAGATGAAGATATGCTCCATCTCGCGATCTGGCTGAAATCCAATAATTTCCGACTCGACCAGGTACAGGCCTTCCTGCCGACGCCCCTGGCCATCGCCTCGGCAATGTACCACACGGAACGTAACCCGCTGAAAAAAGTAAGCCGTGATTCAGAAAAAGTCGGATCGGTACGTGGCGCCCGACAACGGCGTTTGCACAAAGCGTTTCTCCGTTACCATGCACCGGAAAACTGGCCAATCTTGCGGGAGGCTTTAAAACGTATGGGAAGGGCTGACTTGATTGGTAACGGTAAAAAACATCTGGTGCCTTCCTGGCAACCTGGAGGAAAACATCGTGACCAAAAGAAATTCTTACAAAAAAAGAAATTCACGCCTGCAAAAACACGTTTCACCAAATAATTACAGGGTCTAACTTAATTTTTCCTGCACCAGCACCCACGGCGCCACAACAACAGCCCATAATAAAGGCTCACCCTCACTCCAGCCACGCGCATCATCATCTGTCGTTTTCCTGAGTTCGCCAGCTTCCAGCCAGGCATCAATGATGATTTTATCATCATGAATCATATGCGCCCCGAGCTGAACAAGATCCAGGTCTGGGGATGCTGTCATTAGAATACCACGTGCAAAATACCGCTCCAGCTCCTGCCAGCTTATACAGGCTGTCTCTGTATTTAATCTTGCTGTTAATTGTTCAACGTTTTCTTTCATACAAAATCAGTTTTCAGTTAGCTTAATAAGAACTGTTCCATGTTCCATTTATATAGAAGAAAAAGTATTTCGCCCAATTTACGACATCCGGTAGCAAAACAACGACCACTGTATCAGTAGTTAATTATGCCTTAATTTTACAGCGCTATATTTTTAAACATAAAAAATCTTCATCAAAGCACTGAACTCTTCCAGGAGAATATGGCCATGTTTAAAAAGTATATCGAATCATATGGCGTAGCAATAATTTGTATGGTTGCTGCAATCGTTTTTGTTTCACTGACCGATGCATCAGCAGGCCGACGCGACAAATCCATCTCGATTACTGAAGCCAAATGGGAATCTGGAGATACTCGACTGGTCATCACAGGTAGAGATGCCGGCAGACGTGGCACGGTTAATATCTATAGTATTGCATCGAATACGTTACTGGATACCGTTGTTGCTGATAAAAAAGGGAAATGGAAGTCAGAAACCAGCCCCGAACCCGCGCCTTGTGACGTAAGAGCTGTCGCACATGGGACTAGCGATGAAAAAACAGTGCTGGATGCACCCAGCAATTGCGACGGTGCTCCAGATGGCGACAATCAACCACCGCTTGCCGGAAACGATACGGCGGTAACCAATAAGAATACAGAAGTATCGATTGATGTTGTCTCAAATGACACTGATGCGGATGGCAGCATTGTTCCTTCGACCGTAACTATCGTCAGTGACGTCACCAATGGCAACATCATCAATCAACTCAACGGCACGGTGAGCTATATGCCAGACAGTGGCTTGACAGGCAGCGATACTTTTAGCTATACGGTCGATGATGATAAGGGTGCAAGTTCAAATATAGCGACCGTATCAATTACCGTTAACGCAATAATTGGCAGTGATGTATCCATCAACTCTACCAGTCAGAATGGCACTCCTGTTTCACCCGTAGCCGTGGAACCTGCCCCTGGCGAGGCCGGTTCTGGTGACGGCAATCATGTCATCCTCGCAATCAATGATCTGGGCATGCACTGTGGGGACCTGGATACCCGAATCTCCAGCATACTGCCTCCCTTTAATGTACTCCATGCAACGCTTATCCAGAGAGGTAGTGAGCCAAAAATCCTCACCAAACACGATGGTATTGAAGTCTCCTATTCCGCCACATCCAATACGAATGACCCTGCTCTAAGTGGCTTTGGTCCTACTGGCGAGGCTCTGCTGTCCAGTAGAGATATCGTTACCGGCAAGATCTACAAGACTAACTTCTGGGATATTGCCCTGCAGGCCTACGACCCTTTCTATCCACCGGGTATCCTGGCAGCTTTTGATCCAACAAATTTTCTTGGCCTGCCTGTACCCGATGTAGAGGATCTGTACCTGGGTCCGGATGGAACACCCAACACCGGGGATGAAGGTCCGCTCGCAGCAGACCAGCAGATCATGCCAGGACAAACAATTCCTTATCTTGCCAATGACCCGCAGAAATTTAACCTGTTTGTGGAAAACCAGCCGTTCTTCCTGAACTTTCCCTTTGGCTATACTGCACAAGAAGTAAACTGGTTCGAGGCAGCAGGTATCCCGCTAACGGCTTTCGATGATTCAGGTCTCGAGAATCCTTACCCTTTGATGCGCGTACAGGCACGTAGGAGTTCAGGAGGCCCAGTGTTGGCGACCGTGGACACTGTGACGCCTATATCAGGTGAAGCCAACTGTCAGGGCTGCCATAGTGCAAGCTCAGATGGTGGGAATGGGGCTGCAACGGTCAATCTTACAGAAGTGGCAAATGCCTTTGATGATGACCCGCAGTACGGTCAGGTACCTCAGGCGATCAGCATTGAATACGCTTCTGATATTAATATTATTCGCCTGCATGACCAGAAACACGGTACAAATCTTGAGGATTCTACACCTGTAGTCTGCCAGACCTGTCACTATACCCCGGCCCTCGACCTGGCACAGGTTGGGCCTCGGGGTCTGGAAAACGATGACACACCGGGCAACCCTTCAAACGGGCGCGACCAGGTGAAAAATAAATCCATGTCCAATGTCATGCATAGTCATCATGCGACAGTAGAAGACACAGGAGGCAACTTGTTGTTCCCGGACATGCCACCTCCTGTTGACAGTAACGGTGATCTGCGTGACCCAGTCGCTGCGAATAATGTATTGCAACAAACCTGTTACCAGTGTCATCCCGGCAACCGCACAGACTGCCTGCGTGGTGCAATGGCCAACGGTGGTATGTTATGCCAGGATTGCCATGGCAACATGACCCAGGTCGGTGATGACTTTTCCCGTAATGTTAGCCCGGCAAACCCGGGGGCCTTTGAGCTAGCGGGAGACTTCTACCGACCGCTCTCCTCTACCCCTCGTGTACCGTGGGCAAATGAACCCGGGTGCGGATCATGTCATACGGGTGACGTGCTTGATAACAAACACGGTGATACAGGGACAATTGGTTCACCAACAGACAGCATCCGTCTTATGCAGGCTTACTTAACGACGGACAGCAAGGCTACTCCCATCGTTCCTGACAACAAACGCTTCGCCGAGAATGTGGTCGAAAATGGTGTCGCTGCCGGCAACCCCAAACTCTATCGGGTCAGCACAGGCCACGAGGGTGTCTTCTGCGAAGCCTGCCACGGTGCCACTCATGCCATATGGCCAAATGGAAACCCCAACGCGAATGACAATGTCACAGCGAAACAGCTGCAGGGACACACGGGAACCCTCACCGAGTGCAGCACCTGTCATTCAACAGACTTTAGTGTAGATGATTTCAAAGGAGAGTTTGACAGCAATGGCTGGATGAAAGGGCCTCATGGCATGCATCCTGTAGCCTCATCCATGTGGAATGAAAAGCATAAAGAGGTCTTTGAAGATGGCGCCACACCAACCGGAACCTGTATAGCCTGTCATGGCAGTGATGGCCTGGGTACCGTACTTTCCCGCACCGCAGCAGACAGGGTCTTTGAATGCAAGAATGAAGATGGCAGCTTATGCGGCCCTGATCAGAAAACAGTCTCTATAGCAAAAGGAACAGCGGTAGGCTGTGTAGAGTGCCATTCGAATGAGATTGGTAAACTTGGTGACTGATGGTACACCAAGAGACCTTTGATCTTTGGTCCTTGGTCTTTGGTCCTTGGTCTTGAAGACCTACGACCTCTGACTCGGGACTGACTTTACTCAGGTCTTTTAGTGTAGGTCTCATCAAAAATTGATTCAAGGCCGGGGTGTATACCCCGCAAGCCATCAATAACGGCAAGAGCCCAGTCAAAATATTCCTGTCGTCTATGCACATTCCACCCGGCTGGTGGATTATCTGCAACATCTCGCAAGTTACATATCTTATCGGCGAGTTTAACCAGTTTGGCTTCATTACTGAGTTCTGCAGCATCGCTAATCTGTGCCTGCTTGCGTTCGTTCCTGCATAAATTTCCATCATCAGAAACTTCGAGCACGATATTACAAATACGCTGACCAAAATGCTGTTGCAGCTCTTCCTTTGTTGTTTTTGTATCTTCTATCGTGTCATGAAGCACTGCTGCCTGAAGCACATTGATGTCAGTGACACCCGCTTCATTGGTCAACACATCAACAAGCTGAATGGGATGATTAATATAGGGTGAAGCACAAACATCTTTTCGTCGCTGGTCGCGATGTTTTGCCGACGCAAATGCCAGTGCTTTTATCAACTCATTAAGTGAATTCATTTGAATTCTTCAACTTGCCCTTTAAATCCAACGTTCAAGATAATAGATATACTGTCCTTCTGAGGACTTGGAAGGCCCAAGTACATGGGCTGGAAAATAATTATTGTCGTCATCCGCTGCCGCAATGGCCTCTTGCTCAGTGTCTTTAATCTGCACGCAGCCGGCAGGGAATCGCTTGCGACTTTTACGTTTAGTATAAACCACAGCAAATCGCAGCTGAGACACCTTAGTTTCTGGATCTAACGGGACGAAACCTTTCATAACAATTCATCAAGCATATTTAGGAGGGTATTGTATGCCTAAAAATAAGCTACTGTTCGATTTTTTCATAAAACCCCAAAAGACAACACCTTTCTTCACCCTTAGTCCTTAGTCCTTCATCTTCAAGCCTTCCCTGGCTTGATGTTACAGGCATTAAAAAACCCCGCAGATGCGGGGTTCTTATAAAACTGGAAACAGTTTTTCAGGCGCCTGTTACATTCGATGCCTGTGGTCCTTTGGGGCCGTCTTCAACATCATAGGAAACCGCCTGACCTTCTTCAAGTGTTCTGAATCCATCTGAAGCAATCGCTGAGAAATGTACGAATACATCTGCGCTGCCATCATCTGGAGTAATGAAGCCGAAACCTTTCGAATTGTTAAACCACTTAACTGTACCTGTAGCCATGTGCAAAAAACCTCAAATATTAAATATAAAAAATATTACAAATCTTACCTTGCACAACAGCGTGGGCCGTTACTGGTCTACTGAAAACGTGCTCAACAATATTGTAATTCTGTTCAATAAAGGAAATATGCAAGAGCATAGCAACCAATATTCTGCTCGAGTATATAAGAACGAATTATCATATACAATACTAATTTTATGCCTGTTTTATTAGCAATATCGGCTCATGACCGATCTCTACAATGGTAGAATGACTGCCCGAATAAGAAAGATATAAATCAAAGCGATGGCACAGAAAGCAACCATTTTTAAAGTCGATCTACAGATAGCAGATATGGATCGAAATCATTTCCAGAATTATGCTCTCACCATAGCTCGCCATCCTTCGGAAACAGAAACACGCATGATGGTCCGCTTGCTGGTTTTTGCTCTTAATGCCAATGATGACCTCATGTTTAGCAAAGGCATCAGTACTGACGATGAACCCGATATCTGGCAGAAAAACCTG
>JAUVSB010000049.1 GCA_030597275.1 Gammaproteobacteria bacterium | reverse complement strand
TCTGCACGAGATGCAGGAAAGGTAACGGTTTACGATACAGAGAGTTTTAAGACAATCACGACCCTGCCGATGAACAAGCCCAGCGGCATATTTTTTACCAGCCGTGCTCATCGGATTGGTCTGTAGTGCTGAGGTAGCTTTTATGTCACAAACAAGTGCAGATATGAACGACCTGAAGAAAAATGTTCCAGGCGAACTGGATAAACATTTATTAAATGATTTTCAGTACGGCTTTCCACTAGAGTCGCGGCCCTTTCAAAAAATAGCAGAAAGGCTTGGTACGACTGAAGATATTGTGATTGATCGCCTCAATGAGTTGCAGAACCAGGGGGCCGTTTCCCGTGTTGGGGCAGTGTTTCGTGCCAATAGCATAGGTGCCAGCACATTGGCAGCGATGTCTATACCGGAGGCCCGGCTGGAAGATATTGCAGCAATGGTTAGCGGCTATAGTGAAGTTAACCACAACTACCAGCGTGAGCATCATTTTAATTTGTGGTTTGTGGTAACTGCCAGTGATGAACAGGCTTTAAATGCTGTGCTTGATGATATCGAGCATCGCAGCGGTCTACCTGTTATGTACTTACCCATGCAGGAAGATTTCCACATTGATCTCGGGTTTGATTTGAAATGGACATGAAGGTCCGGCATCGTCATCCTCCATTGCCCAAACAGGTAATTCTTGATGAGCGGGATCAGGCCCTGATTACTTTGATCCAGACCGGCCTGCCACTCAGCAAAACACCTTATGCGGATCTTGGAAAAAGCCTGGATATGGGTGAAGATGAAGTGATTTCACGCCTTAAATGTTTGATCAGTGACAAGGTGATCAAGCGTTTTGGTGTGGTGGTACGTCACCATGAGCTTGGCTACCATGCTAATGCCATGGTTGTATGGGATATCCCCGATGGCCTTATCAGCGAGTTGGGTTCTTGCCTGGGGCAGTTTGATTTTGTGACGCTCTGTTACCGTCGCCCACGTCGCTTGCCAGACTGGCCTTATAACCTGTTTACCATGATTCATGGGCAGGACCGCGATGATGTGCTGGATAACGTTCAACTACTGCTAGAAAGCTGTGGCCTGACTGAAACTGGCCATAAAGTCCTGTTTAGTACTCGACGTTTTAAGCAGCGTGGCGCTATCTATCGTAAAATAGGAATGACAGATTAAAACGATGGATGAGCTGGACCGTAAAATTATCAATGTACTGCAGTCAGGGTTCCCTTTATCAAGAGAGCCTTATGCAGAAGTCGCGGCTCAAATGGGAATTACAGAGACTGAACTAATTACCCGTTTGCAGTGTCTGCTTGATAACAAAACATTATCCCGCTTTGGTCCTATGTATGATGCGCAAAAAATGGGTGGCTCTTTCAGTCTTGTTGCTATAAAGGTTCCTGAAGAAGACTTTGATGCAGTTGCAGAAGTGGTGAACAGTTACTCAGAAGTAGCACATAATTATCAGCGCGATCATAAATTTAATATGTGGTACGTGATTGCGACGGAAACACCAGGCCAGATTGCCGAAGTGAATCGTGAAATAGAGCAACGCATTGGCCTGAAAGTATTTAATTTTCCAAAACTGGCTGAGTATTTTGTTGGCTTACAATTGCCGGTTTGATCGATGAGTTCTAAATGAGTTTTGTAATGGCTACCTCACCAGTAAAACAAGCATCCGAATCAGGGCACAATATTCACCTTGACGATATTGACCGCAAGATAATTCAGGCTACGCAATCCGGCTTAGCGCTCGTGTCTCGACCTTATGATGATATTGCCAAAGATATAGGGATTAGCGCTGATGAAGTTATAATGCGCATGCACAATATGCAGCAATACGGCATTATTCGTCGTATTGCCGCTGTACCAAATCATTATGCACTGGGTTATAAAGCCAATGCTATGACGGTATGGGATGTGCCTGATGATCGTATTGATGAACTTGGCAAACGAGTGGGGGCACTTGAGTTTGTCAGTCATTGTTATCATCGGCCGCGCTATCTGCCAGGCTGGCGATATAACCTGTTTGCTATGGTGCATGCACATACTCGTGAAGAAGCATTGGAGCTGGTATCCAGGATTGCCGGCTTGCTAGGAGAGGACTGCAGGGGGCATGATGTGCTCTTTAGTACACGTATCCTGAAGAAAACGGGCATGCGCCTGATATCATAAAGCTTGTTTGAGAGGTAAAGATGTTTCGTATTAGTCAATATATGCGTGAATTAAGTCAGCCGACCCCGATTGGTGAAAAACACAATCCACCCGGGCCCGTCGTTATCTGGAATCTGATTCGGCGCTGCAATCTGACCTGTAAACATTGCTACTCCATTTCCGCTGATAAAGATTTTCCCGGCGAGCTCTCTACTGAAGAAGTATTTTCGACGATGGATGACCTGAAGGCCTTCAAGGTCCCGGTGTTGATTTTATCGGGTGGTGAGCCATTATTGCGTCCAGATATATTTGATATCTCCCGACGCGCAAAGGAAATGGGTTTTTACGTTGGCCTGTCGACCAATGGCACCCTTATTGATGAAGCGAATATCGATGCCATTGCTGATATTGGCTACGACTATGTTGGCATCAGTATTGATGGCATTCGTGAAACGCATGATAAGTTTCGCCGCAAACAGGGGGCTTTTGATGCGTCCATGCATGGCATACGTCTTTGTCATGAAGCCGGTATCAAGGTTGGTATGCGCTTTACCCTTACCATGGATAACGCCCATGAGTTGCCTGAATTATTAGCCCTGATGGAACAGGAGCAGATCGACAAGTTTTATCTTTCCCATTTGAATTATGCCGGGCGCGGGAACAAGAACCGTAAGGATGATGTGGTTCATCAGCTGACCCGCAATGCGATGGATTTGCTGTTTGATACCTGCTGGCAGCATATTGAAGAAGGACGTGAACGTGAGTTTGTAACCGGTAATAATGATGCCGATGGGGTGTACCTTTTATACTGGATAGAAAAACACTTCCCTGACAAGCTGGATCACATGCGTGCAAAACTGGCCCAGTGGGGCGGCAACTCATCCGGGGTAAATATTTCCAATATAGATAATCTGGGTATTGTTCATCCGGACACCTTCTGGTGGGATTATCCTTTAGGCAATGTTAAGGAACGTCCTTTTTCGGAAATCTGGCAGGATCGAAGTGATCCACTAATGGATGGACTGAAATCTCATCCTCGACCATTGCAAGGTCGCTGTGGCAAGTGCACCTATCTGGATGTATGCGGTGGCAATACTCGCGTACGTGCTTACCAGTTGACCGGTAACTTTTGGGCAGAAGATCCCGCCTGTTATCTAAGCGATGAAGAAATTGGTGTAGAACAGACAGAAGAACGTCTGCAGGTAACTCCCTGGTCTCGTAACAAAGAGAGTGCATGATTCAAAGTAAATAACGAATTTGTGATGTTTTCAGTTTTCAGTCTTTAAAACGTCAATCATTATCAGTGCTATAATCCGCCGTCCCTGTATTTTTGTGCATTGAAGAGATTGACTATGAACGACAACATTAAAGAAAGTCTGAAAGATAATTCCACCTGGATGCGTGTCCTGTATATGGCGATTTTTGTCATCATTTTTAATATTGTGGAGATTCTGATTGCCGCGGTGGTGGTTTTCCAGGTGTTGGTGCTGTTGTTCACCGGTGAGAAAAATCGACGCCTGCTTGGGTTTGGTTCTACGCTGAGCCTGTATGTGTACAGAATATTGCAGTTCCTGACCTTCAACAGCGAAGAAAAACCTTTCCCGTTTGCTGACTGGGACAATGAAGACGATGATCTCGATGCAGGTGCCTTTTAAGTAGATAAGATTTTTCTCTAAATTAATATACGCTATTTAGACAGTATCCGACCCCAGGTATCCCTACAGAGATGGAAGAAAAATACATCCCCCAGAATATTGAAACTGCATTACAGGCGCAGTGGGAAAACGACAAAGTCTACAAGGTAGACGAAGATTCAGAAAAGGAATCTTTCTATAGCTTGTGTATGTTCCCCTATCCCAGTGGCCGCCTGCACATGGGACATGTTCGAAATTACACTATTGGCGATGTGATCACCCGCTACCAGCGCATGCTGGGAAAAAATGTATTGCAGCCTATGGGCTGGGATGCCTTTGGCCTACCGGCTGAAAATGCAGCGATGAAACATGGTGTGCCGCCAGCCAAATGGACGCATGAAAACATCGATTATATGCGTGACCAGTTGAAGCGACTGGGTTTTGGCTATGACTGGGATCGTGAACTGGCAACCTGTGACCCGGAGTATTATCACTGGGAACAATGGTTGTTCACCCGCCTGCTTGAGAAAGGCCTGGTATATAAACGTACCGCACCGGTGAACTGGTGCCCGAACGATAAAACTGTGCTGGCGAATGAACAGGTCATCGATGGCTGCTGCTGGCGTTGCGACACGGTAGTAGAGCGCAAGGAAATTCCCCAGTGGTTCATGAAGATCACAGAATATGCTGATGAGTTGCTGGCCGGTCTGGACACGCTGGATGGCTGGCCGGAAGCCGTGAAAACCATGCAGCGAAACTGGATTGGCCGTTCGGAAGGTGTCGAACTGAGTTTCGCCGCAGACGGTGACATTGATGATCTCCTTGTTTACACCACAAGACCTGATACCTTGATGGGTGTGACCTATGTTGCCGTGGCTGCAGAACATCCGCTGGCACTAATGGCAGCAGAAACAAACCCTGATCTGCAGGCTTTCATCGAAGAATGCCGCAATACCGAAACAGCCGAAGCCGCCATGGAAACCATGGAAAAGAAAGGTATGGCAACGGGGTTGACTGTCCGTCATCCGGTTAGCGGTGAAGATGTACCGGTGTGGGTGGCTAATTTTGTTTTGATGGGTTATGGCACCGGTGCGGTGATGGCCGTGCCAGCACACGATCAGCGTGATTTTGAGTTTGCTACAAAGTACGGGATTCCAGTCAAGCCCGTGGTTTACCCGGAAGATGGCGAACTGTCCCAGCCGATGGAGGCAGCATTCGTAGATTATGGCGTACTGAGAAATTCCGGTGAGTTCGATGGACTGACATCAAAACAGGCCTTTGATGCCATTGCAAAATGGCTGCAGGAGCAGGGCAGGGGTGAACGCAAGGTCAACTTTCGCCTGCGTGACTGGGGTATTTCGCGCCAGCGTTACTGGGGTTGCCCGGTGCCGGTTATATATTGTGATAAATGTGGCACAGTACCAGTGCCTGATCAGGATCTGCCCGTCATCTTACCGCTGGATGTTGAACTTGATGGAGTTCGTTCGCCGCTGGTCGATCATCCTGACTTTGCACATGTGGACTGCCCTTCCTGTGGTGGTGATGCACGAAGAGAAACCGACACCTTTGATACTTTTTTTGAGTCTTCCTGGTACCTGGCGCGATTTACCTGCGCCGATCAGGATAAGGCGATGCTTGATGAACGAGCTGATTTCTGGTTGCCGGTCGACCAGTATGTCGGCGGTATCGAGCATGCTATCCTGCATCTATTGTACGCACGGTTTTTTACAAAACTGATGCGCGATGAAGGCCTGTTGCATGTAGATGAACCAATTAAACGACTGCTGACCCAGGGTATGGTGTTGATGGATGGCAGTAAAATGTCCAAGTCGAAAGGCAATACTGTCGACCCGGAGTCATTGATCGAGCGCTATGGTGCCGATACTGTACGCCTGTTTATTATGTTTGCCTCACCGCCGCAGATGTCGCTGGAATGGTCTGATGATGGTGTCGAAGGGGCATCGCGATTCCTGCGTCGATTGTGGCGGCAGGTAGCTGAACATGTAGCTGGAGGGGTTATTCGCACGGGTGTTGCTACAGATTTGACCGATTCTGCAAAGGGACTGCACCGACAGGTTCATCTGACCATAAAAAAGGTGAGTGATGACATAGATCGACGCTTGCAAATGAACACGGCAATTGCTGCTGTGATGGAGTTGATTAATGCTGTTAGCAAATTCTCGCCACAGAATGATAGTGATAGAACTGTTGTGCAGGAGGCGCTGGAGACTGCCTGCCTTTTGTTAAGTCCGGTTGTTCCGCATATTTGTACAGTACTGTGGCAGGAACTCGGTCACACTACTGATATTATTGATGCGGCATGGCCTGTCGCCGACGAATCCGCCATGGTACAGGACGAAATACAGTATATCGTCCAGGTCAATGGTAAGCTGCGTGATCGTATTCAGGTAGCCGCAGATGCAGATAAAGAGACCATTGAACAATTGGCGCAGACCAGCGAGAGTGTGCAGCGGCATATCGAAGGAAAAACGGTGCGCAAAATTATTGTTGTACCGGGGCGATTGGTGAATATTGTTGTTGGCTGAGTAGTTTGTTAAAAGAAGCCAGTAGTGTTTTGCCGTTCCGTGTTTGCCGGTATACTCATGGCTGAATGAATAAAATTTGAATTTTCCCTCTTAAGGATGTACCAATGAAACGTTTTGCTCTGATATTTCTGTTAGCTACCAGCCTGGTGTCAGGTTGCGGGTTCCACATACGCGGGCAGATTACCCTGCCTGATTCCATACGCACTGTTGCTGTTACATCGCCTGATGTCAAACTCAGAGATGCGCTGGTTGATAGCCTGGAATCTAACAATGTCATTATCGTCAGTGGTCCAACGGCGGACAGTGCCCATATTGAGATAAGCAGTGCAAATTTCGATCGTGAGGTAAGAACTATTGATGAGCGTGGTAAAGCAACGGGCTATGTGCTGATACTAAGGGCAAATTATAAAGTTGTCGACAGTGCTGGTAAGGAACTGGTCAAGCCGTCTACCGCCACAGCTCGACGTGATTATAACTTTAGCGAGGAACAGCTCTTGTCAGCGACCCGTGAAGAAGAACTGTTGCGTGACGAAATGCGCGAAGATGCAGCACAGAGTATTCTGCGCAAGATGTCTCGCATAAGGTAAGCTTTTTGAAATACTTAGAGACTGCATGCGGGTAAATATTCAAAGTCTGCCGGAGCCTGATGACAAAACACTGGCATCGGTATACCTGCTTTTTGGTGATGAAGTCCTGCTGCTGGAAGAAGCGAACACCGCCTTACGAAGGAAAGCGCAGGCACAGGGATTTACCGAGAGGGTCAGTTTCACCGCGGAGCAGGGTTTCAACTGGGATGAGCTTTTACAGTCAGGCAACAATATGTCTTTGTTTGCTGACAAACAGCTTATTGAGCTGAGACTGCCAACAGGTAAGCCCGGCCAGGTGGGTAGTAAAGTACTCTGTGAACTGGTAGAAAATTTCCCCGCTGATACGATGTTGCTGGTGATCTGTGGATCTGTAGAAAAAGCCGGCCAGAACCAGAAATGGTTCAAGGCCCTCGATAAGGCAGGTGTGACAGCAGAGGCGAAAGAAGTAAAACTTAACGACCTGCCTGGCTGGATAGGGGGACGCCTGCGTAGCAAAGGCCTGCTGGCTGATCAGGAATCGATTGCATTACTGACTTATTATTTTGAAGGTAACCTGCTTGCTGCAGCACAGGAGATTGATTTACTGGCACTGAATACAGGTGCAGATGAAGGTTCTTCATCTCAATCAGTGGCAAGGCCTGATGCAAAGAAGCAGCTCGCTGTTTTGCAGGCTTCGGTATCCGATAACTCACGTTTTTCTGTTTTTAGTTACATCGACGCCTGCCTGTCTGGCGACTGGCAGCGTACCTGCCGTATTCTAGATGGACTCAGGGCAGAAAAGGATGAGTCGGTATTTCTCGTAGTGATGTTAAGTCGAGAAGTTCGAAAGCTTACTCAGATGGCCTCAGCTCTGGCTAATGGTGCCAACAGAGACCAGGTATTCAAACAACACCGGATCTGGTACCAGAAACAGGCCATTTTTGATCGGGCGATCAAAAGGCACGGTCAGGCAGGCTGGCAGACAATCCTGCAGCAATTAGCAAAGATTGATAAGATCCTTAAAGGCAGGGCACAAAGTGAAGGTGCTTCGGTATGGTTTGATATCGAGAAACTTTCGATGAGTATATGTGGTCTGAAGATTATTTAATTATTTTAGAATGTAGAAATGAATTTACAGTCAGTAGAACAATACATGGAAAAGCTCGGCCAGCAGGCACGGCTGGCCAGCAGGCAGGCAGCCGCTGCAGAGAGCGGGGCAAAGAACCGGGCATTGCTTGAGGCTGCAACAGCCATTGAAGACCAGGCCGAGGGTCTTATTGCAGAAAATAAAAAGGATCTCGATGCAGGCCGAGCAAAAGGCCTCGATACGGCATTACTTGATCGCCTGGAATTGACCGCAGAGCGTATAACAGGAATGGCAGAAGGTTTGCGCCAGGTCGCTGCATTAGCTGATCCTGTAGGAGAAATTAGCAAGTTGAGTTACCGTCCATCCGGTATTCAGGTTGGCCACATGCGGGTGCCTCTTGGGGTGATTGGCATCATCTATGAATCACGCCCCAATGTTACTGCTGACGCGGCAGCCCTGTGCCTGAAGTCAGGCAATGCCTGTATTCTCAGAGGTGGTTCGGAAGCACTTTATTCCAACATGGCAGTGGCAGAATGCATGGGTCAGGGCTTGCAGGCCGCCAGTCTATCTGAAACCCTGGTGCAGGTGGTGAATACGACTGACCGGGAAGCCGTAGGCAAGCTGTTAAGCATGGCAGAATATGTCGATGTTATTATACCTCGCGGTGGAAAAGGGCTTATTGAGCGAGTCATGAATGACTCCAGAATTCCTGTCATTAAACATCTGCATGGCGTTTGTCACGTCTACATTGATGACCAGGCAGATATAGATAAAGCG
>JAUVSB010000120.1 GCA_030597275.1 Gammaproteobacteria bacterium | reverse complement strand
TAAAAATATTCCGGTATTTATAGGCCATGGAAACCAGGACCCGGTAGTCCCTGTTGAGCTAGGCCTGTTTACCCGCGATTTTCTTCTGCAAAGAAAGATGAACGTTCAGTTTAAAATGTATCCTATGGGACATTCTGTTTCAGTTGACGAGATTTTAGATCTGGGCCATTGGATAAAAGAGCTGAAGCTAGGTTAAACACTTATCAGGCATAAAATGGAGATAAGGATTACTTCTTTTCCCAGCTTTTGATGAAATCCTCAATGATGTTGATCGGTACAGCGCCTGCCTGACTGGCAACTATTTCCCCATCCGGCGTGTAGATGTAGATAGTGGGGGTGCCGACAAAATTTCCACCACCCAGTTTTAGGATTTCATTCATATCTGGTTCAATAAGCAGGTTTGGAAATGATAAATTGTGTCTTTTGACAAAATCCCGTGCAAGTTTTATCTTGTCCCAGCCATCTACAGACACTCCCAGTATCTGTGCATCTTTGTCTTTACGTTCCTCATGGAAAAAATCATAGGTCTCAATTTCTGCATTACAAACCTCACAGTCTTCCGCCCAAATAACGAGTACGGTCCATTTACCCTGGCCAATGTATTGGCTGAGAGGGCGTTCACTACCGTTGAGATCTTTCAGGCTAAGATCAGGCGCCATGGCATGAACCGTGACAGGCAGCAGGATAATTAGAAAAGAGAGAAAAAGTTGTTTTATCTTCATTTTGTAAAAGACTCCATCTGGGTGGCTGCCTCTATTCATTCATGAATAATAGAGGTACCCACGCGTTTACATTTTGATGAAGCCCTGTTTGACGAGTCGCTCCACCTCAGCCGGACCAAAAGGTACGTGTTCAACAAAATCAGGCAGATCCGATCGTTCGAGTTCAAGAGCCTGAATCATGGTATCGCAAACTTTGACATCAATTATTCCTTTTTTATCCAGCTCTGCAGCTCGATCGACCAGTTTCATGTATTGGGGGTAGTTACTTTTGGTAAAAAAGGCTATTTCCGGCCCATGCAATACAAGAGCGAGGCTGGGGTCATTCTTGTCAGGTGTAATAGTGTTTGATAATTGTTCAATTCTTGTTAGTAATTTGTCCATTTCTTCCGGTTCATGAATAACTACATCAAAAACATATTGAGGTTTGTCACCCGGATTGTTCTTTTGTACCGGGTTGAGACTAATTCTTGCAGGGGGTCCATCTGCTTTAGCCGGTTTCATGATTTGTATATCAGTACAGGCTAGAGATGAAAACACAAAAGAAACAAAGGTGAAAAAGACAAGTAATGCGTTCGTCATGTAATGATCCGTAATATGTGTGTGTGGTGTATCATTTAACCATCACACCACACAAGAATAGCTATAATAACAAGCATTCAGCAGGAAACACATATGACATTTGATGACATAGATACCCGATCTACCAATAAAGATGCTGCGAGTCTTGGGCTGCCAATAGAGTCCTGGCTGGAATTAGCATTGGAACGTGCTGGCACAAAGCCACAGGACCATGTAAAGGTCAATCTCGTTTGCAGTTCGACTGAGCTTGAAAGCTGCAGCAATGAAATTACAGCAGGGGAGTTGTCGTGGCAAAAGAAGTCGCTGAAGAAGAAAAATCAGCGAATTTTTCAGTTGTCTGGCAAGACTGGACCTCGGGTACTTGTTGACCTGACACCACCAGAAAATGATTCAAATGGAATGCTGGTATTGAGTGGTGACTATGCGCTGGCGCGAGATTTAATGGGGCAGCTATATTCAATACTTGAAACCTTGATGGCTGAATACGTTGAAATTATTCCCGGTGCCTGCAGTGAGCAAAGCATCATTGGTTGTCTAGCTGGCCTTGAGATGGCGGCTTATGACTATCGTTTATGCCGTGGCGACAGGCAAACGGACTTTCCGATACCAGGGCTTAGCATTCCTCATGTTAGTCAAAAAGTTATAAACCAGTCTGTTGCACTGGGGCAATCAACAAATATCGCGCGTCACCTGGTGAATCTCCCTGCTGGAGACCTGAACCCGGTAAGCTATGCTGCGCTGGTATCAGAACTATTTGAGGATTCAACTAGGTGCCAGGTATCCATTTGGGATGCAGAACGTCTGCAAGAAGAAAAAATGGGGCTGATGCTGGCTGTTGGAAAGGCAGCTGAACAACAGCCCTGCCTGATCCATATTCGTTACCGGAATGGTGAGCTTAAACATAAGCCCGTTTCTCTGGTGGGTAAAGGCATTACCTTCGATACGGGTGGGCTTGATTTAAAGCCTTCTACTTTTATGCGTATGATGAAAAAAGATATGGGTGGGTCGGCTGCACTGGTTGGTCTGGCCTATTGGCTGGAACGTAGTAATTTTAATAAGCCGGTGGATGTCTGGCTGGCTGTTGCGGAAAATGCGGTAGGACAGAAGGCATTTCGTCCGGGCGATGTCTTAACTGCAAGAAATGGAAAAACTGTCGAGATTGATAACACTGATGCTGAAGGTCGCCTGGTGCTGGCAGATGCCTTGAGCGTAGCGGTTTCTGAGGCAGGAGAAAATAAGCCGGGACTTGTTATTGATGTGGCTACATTGACGGGCGCAGCCCGTGTCGCTCTCGGCCTTCAGGTAGGTGCACTTTTTGCCAACAACAGTAATTTGTCAGATGCACTTTACCAGGCAGGTATAGAATCAGGCGACCCGCTCTGGCCGCTGCCATTGGTGAGTGCCTATAAAAAGGAATTGCAAAGCCATGTTGCCCAACTGGTGAACTGTTCTACAAATCGTTTCGGGGGTGCTGTGACAGCAGCCATGTTCCTGACAGAGTTTACTGAAGATGTTCCCTGGGCGCACATTGATGTCAATGCCTGGACCAATGAAACTCTGGGGCCGATTAAGGGCCCGGGTGCAAATGGCCAGATGGTTCAGTGCCTGGTTAATTTCCTGGAATCTGGTTTTGAGTGTTAGTCAGCAATATCAGGAGTATGTCACTGACCAGCTAAGTACTGTTGGCAGCATTCAGTCTAAACGCATGTTTGGTGGTGTAGGCCTCTATGCGGATGGAATATTTTTTGCCCTGATCGCAAACGATATACTCTATCAAAAAGTAGATGATACGAATCGTCAGGATTATGAATCTGCCGGAATGGATGCTTTCAGGCCTTATCCAGATAAAACGCGAAGTATGCAATATTTTGAAGTACCGATAGAAGTACTGGAAGATCAGCAAGAGCTGCTTGCATGGGCAAGGAAATCGATAGCGGTAGCCTTGCATGCAAAAAAATAACCTAAGTGTGGAATTAGTCATTATGAAAAAGAAATTAAACCAATCAGTATTACTCCTGTCGTTGCTAATGACCAGTTCGATATCAATTGCTGAAGATGATACGAGAGAACTTGTTCAGTTTCCTGAGATGATGCAGCAGCACATGATGAAAAATATGCGTGACCATCTGAAATCAATCAATGAAATATTATCCAGTCTGGGTGTCGGCGACCTGGATACGGCTGCGCAAATTGCTGAGCAGCGCCTGGGTATGAGTTCGCTGGAATCTCATAACGCTAGCCATATGGCTAAGTTTATGCCTGAAGGTATGCGTCTGGCCGGTACCAGTATGCATAAAGCCGCTAGCCGTTTTGCGCTAAAAGCAGAGGAGGGAGAGTTACTGCCCGCTTATAAACTGCTTTCTGAAATTACTTCTGCATGTGTGACCTGTCACGCGGCATATCGTATTCGATGAGAGTAAATTTACAGCCTAAGCCGATCATGGTATAAGTAAAAACATCAATTTATAAGAATAAGAATCATAATCATAACCAGTAAAGAAGTAGGAGATTAATAATGCCATCAACATACCAGTCAAATCTTATTAATGCACCTGTAGATAAAGTGTGGGCTGCAATCAGTAATTTTCATGATATGTCATGGGCACCCAACGTGGTTAGCTCGTGTGAGTCTGTGGGTGATACGCCCGGTACCGAGGTTGGAGCAAAAAGAATACTTAATGGTGCCTTCCATGAGACGTTAATGGAAGTAGATGCTACTGGTCATCTTATGAAATATTCTATTGACGATGGCCCTGCACCGATATCTCCATCAGAAGTCTCTAATTATATCGGTGAAATAAAACTGACACCTGTCACCATGCAGGACAGTACATTGATCGAATGGTCATCATCTTGGGATTCCAATGAAGAAGAAGCCGTATCATTCTGCCACAATATCTATGTGGCGATAATGGGTGATCTGGCAGAGACCATGAGTTAGGATTTTTTGTTGTGCTGGCGCACGGCTGGGGTTGCATCCCTTCCCGGGTGGGTTCTTTATTTGTGCTAGCACTTAGCTAAGGGTTTCGCCCTT
>JAUVSB010000088.1 GCA_030597275.1 Gammaproteobacteria bacterium | reverse complement strand
TTACCAGAGTAAAGGAAGGCAAGGTTCTCGTCTGCTGAGGCGATCATTAACCTTTTTGATTCTTTCAAGCGGGTAAACGGTTCTTCATCACGCACCACTCGAGTTATGCGAAAGTCTATGGCAGGGATGTGCTTTTCCTCTCGAATCAATGTTCTGACAACCAGTTGACAATAGGGCTCCCATTTATCCAGTTCCTGCATTCTGAGTTGCTTGCTGAATTGTAATGAGGCTCTGACCTCATTGGCAGGGATGGTTAACGGTTGATTGACTGTAAGTATGCTGCCGACCGGGGTATCTGAAAAAAAACTCGTTTTTGTTTCTACAGGTGTTGCAGCACAAGAGCTTAAGAAAATACACAATCCAGTGAGTACAAATCGCTTCATGTAATGTCTCTGATGTTTACCAACTTCTTATTAAGGGTAGCACAGGATTAAAAATCTTCCTGTTTAGGAGGCCTCAGTTCATTCCGGTATGGATGGCAGATTGCGATCAACCGCAGGTGTTTCCTAGGTCACAAGACCGCCTACTCTGTTTAAAGGGTTTTGCTAGCAGAGATGTCTGTGGCGAGACTAGTGGGCGACAAAAGCGCGTAATACCTGGCCTTTTTCATTTATAGTCCATACGTGGCGATGGCTAGAAGAAGGGATTTTCTTACCACCCTGACTAAGAAATGGTTGGAACGTGTTTACCTGACTGAAGGCAAGGCCTTTGCCTGATCCCGGTCCTGCCGGTGCCCATTCTTTGTCGTTAGCAAGATCAAGGCCATAGTACTTGCCATCTTCAGCAATGATATATACAAGCTTACCTGAGGCGACCAGGGCTGATGCGCGGGCATTGCCGGGTAGTTCCTGCCAAGCCTTCTTTTCAGGTAAATAAAGGAAAATCTTTTTGTCGTGATTGATAATAAAAACAAGATCATACCAGTCAGGCTTTTCACTGCTGCCTGCATTGTAGGATTCTGCGAACAGATCCAGAGCATTAAATATATCAGGAATTTCATTGCCATTACTGTCCAGTAATTTTACAGGAAGACCCTTCCAGGCAATGCCATCACCACCATAAACCTGGCCACTGCGGGCACCAATCATATAAGGCGAGCCATTGGCCTTTGAAACCGAGATGCGTCTTGCTTTACCATTGCCGGGGTACTCCAGCCAGCCGCTGTTCGGGCTGGCAAAGTTGCTGTCAAGGTGAAAGATCTTATTACTGTTGATGCCAACTACCCATGGCACACCATCACCATCGATGCTGATGTCCATGGCCTTGCCGCCACCGGAAACCTGCTGCCAGTTTTCGTAGACTTCACCAAACCAGTCACCCGTCGATTCTTTACCAATTTCCATATTTAGGAAGAAAATATGGCCTTCTTTGTCAAGAATAACGGGAGTTTCACGATAGACATCAAGGGCAACAGCGCGACCATCATCATTGGTGAAGAGTAAATCCCATTCTCCGAGTTGGGGCGGTGTGGCCCAGCTTGCGCCAGCGGAAATGAGAGTGATGAGAAACAGGAAGCGTGTGTATCTATATTTCATCTTGGTATCCATCGTTTTATTTGTCTGGAATATGTTTTGATTATGTCTGTTGTAGGATAATCTAACACATTCAATCCCTTGCGCTATGATTTTAATCAAGTTTTTAGAAAAATTTGGGCAATTGAAAGGCCTGATGTAAGACTTTGAAATTTAAAGGAGTATGCATGACTGAAGCAGATATTGGATTAATCGGCCTGGCCGTAATGGGGCAGAATCTTGCCCTGAACATGAATGATCACGGTTTTAAGGTGTCGGTTCACAATCGTACTAGCAGTAAAATTGCAGATTTTCTGCAAGGGCCGGCTAACTCTACAAATATTGCTGGTTTTGATTCTCTTGATACTTTTGTTTCGTCACTAAAAACTCCACGAAAAATCATAATGATGATTCGCGCCGGCAAACCGGTTGATGAGTTGATTGCCAGGCTGCTGCCGTTACTGGATAAAGGCGATATCATCATCGATGGAGGTAATTCACGATTTACAGATAGCAACCGCCGTTATCAGGACCTGTCAGGCAAAGGCTACTATTTCATCGGTACGGGTATTTCTGGCGGTGAAGAAGGTGCCCGCCATGGTCCTTCAATTATGCCGGGTGGAGACATTGGTGCCTGGCCAATGGTAAAGGAGATATTGCAGTCTATTTCGGCAAAAGTCGATGATGAACCCTGTTGTCAATGGATCGGGCCAGGTGGTGCAGGTCATTATGTGAAGATGGTTCATAATGGTATCGAGTATGGTGACATGCAGCTGATTGCCGAGGCCTATCACCTGATGCGTGCCGGGCTGGATATGAGTGTTGATGAGATTCAGGAAACGTTTGCGGAGTGGAATAAAGGAGTACTGGATTCATACCTGATAGAAATTACTGCGAATATTCTCGCCCTCCGTGATGAGCAAGGTGCAGCCATTATCGATACTATCCTTGATGCGGCAGGACAGAAGGGGACTGGAAAATGGACAGCAATCAGCGCACTCGAACTTGGTATCCCCTTAACCTTGATCGGTGAAGCAGTATTCGCTCGCTGTCTGTCTGCGATCAAGGATGAGCGGCTACTTGCTGATAAGCTGCTGTCGAGTTCGCATGCTATTTTTGAAGGAGACAGAAAGTCTATTCTTGGTTCTATTCATGATGCCCTGTACGCATCCAAAATTATTTCCTATGCCCAGGGTTATATGCTCATGCGTGATGCGGCAACCGAGTATGACTGGCCACTGAATTTTGGTGATATTGCTTTGATGTGGCGGGGCGGGTGCATTATACGCAGCCGTTTCCTTGGCAATATCCGGCAGGCCTATGATGAAAACACGGCACTGGATAACCTGTTGCTCGACAAGTTCTTTATTGGTGAGATTAAAGTCTCTGAGGCGGGCTGGAGAGAGGCCGTGACATTAGGTATTAAACTATCCATTCCCCTGCCTGCCATGTCGTCTGCGCTGGCCTTTTTCGACGGCTATCGCCGTGGGCGCTTACCGGCAAACCTGCTGCAGGCACAACGGGATTATTTCGGTGCCCATACCTATGAACGTATTGATCGTCCACGCGGGGAGTTCTTTCATACTGACTGGACAGGTGAAGGTGGTGATGTGTCATCCGGTAGATATGAGGTCTGACAGATGAGCACAGGGGAAATAGAGAAAGCAACACTGGTTATCTTTGGTGCCACTGGCAATTTGTCCAGGATTAAATTGATGCCGGCACTGTATTCACTGGATAAAGCGGGACAGCTTCACCCTGAGACAAAGATCCTTGCTACCGGTCGACGCGATTGGGATAAAGCAAAATGTATAACGGAAGTGCGAAGCTGGGTCGAAGCCAGTACAGGTGAACGTTTTGATAATGATGCCTTTCAACGATTTTCGGAACGACTGGATTATTACAAAGTTGATTACAGTTATTCTGATATCTGGTCATCATTAAAACAATATCTGGAGTCATCTATTTCATCTGGTGAATTACCTGGCAATATGGCCTTCTATATGGCGATCAGGCCAGCAGAGTTTGGTCTGGTAATTGATGGGCTTGGTGACAATGGCCTGCTAGATGAAAATTCAGGCTGGCGTCGAGTTGTTATCGAAAAGCCTTTTGGTTATGACTTGAGTAGTGCGTGTATTCTTCAGCAGCTCATCAGCCATCATCTGCAGGAACAGCAGATATTCCGTATTGATCATTACCTGGGCAAGGGGACGGTGCAAAATATCAATGTGTTCCGTTTTGCCAATACTATGCTGGAGCCACTGTGGAATCGTAACTATATAGACCATGTTCAGATTACACATTCAGAAACAGCAGGGGTTGGCACACGTGCCGCTTATTACGATAGCAGCGGGGCCATGCGTGACATGATTCAGAGCCATTTGCTTCAACTCCTGTCACTGGTTGCGATGGAACCTCCCGCCTCGATGGATGCAGAAGATCTGCGTGACGAAAAGGTCAAGGTTCTGAAATCTATACGGCCAATTACCGAAGAGGATTTATCTACACGGGCATTCCGTGCACAGTATGCAGCCGGTGAAGTAAATAATGAAAAAGTTAGAGGATACCTTGATGAAAAGGATGTCCCTGCTGACAGTAACACGGAAACGTATGCCGCACTGAAGCTTTATATCGATAACTGGCGATGGAGGGGGGTACCTTTCTATCTGCGTACAGGCAAGCGTATGGCAAAGCGCCAATCGATGATTTCCATCTGTTTTCGTCATCCTCCACAACAACTGTTTCGAGATGTCAGCAAATTAGAGATGAAACAGAACTGGTTGCTGCTGGGTATTCAACCCTGTAACTGCCTGCGTATGGAAGTGACGGTTAAGGAGCCTGGTTTTGAAATGCAAATGCGGCAGACCAGTCTTAATGCTTCCTTGCTGGATGAAGGAGAGATAAAAGTTGATGCCTATGAAGATCTGTTGCTGGATGTTATGCAGGGAGATCGTTCTCTTTTTCTCCGTAATGATGAAGTGGAATATGCATGGAAAATTGTAGATCCGGTGATTGATGCATGGTCGAAAGATAAGAGCCCATTATTAACTTATCCGGCAGGCAGCTGGGGCCCACCTGAGAGCAGGGTGATCTTTGATAAGGCACAGACACGGTGGCGACATAGTCTTGATCCGGTGGCATAATGACCAAAAAAATTATTTTATGATGCCGATTGCGGTACATAGTAGATCAACATGAGGTGGGAGATAAGAGTATGGGTCTTGACGTAGAAGCAATGAATGAAATCAGTAGGAGATGGGGCTGGTTTCTCTTCATTGGTATCATTATGGTTATTCTCGGAACAGTAGGGATAGGTGCTACATTTGCCCTGACGGCAGTTACCGTTAAATTTTTCGGGTATTTGATTTTAATCGGTGGCGGATTCCAGTTGATGGATGCGTTCCGGCATAAAGGCTGGTCGCTAGTCAGCAAACTACTCATCGCACTGCTATATATTGCAGTGGGTTTTTTCATGATAAAAAATACGATGCTAGCGGCGGCGACGTTGACCTTGTTTATTGCCTGGTCTCTAATTGCGATTGGAATCATGCGCCTGATTGTAGCGTTTAAGATTAAAGGCGTGCCTGGATGGGTCTGGACCCTGATAAGTGGTATTGCTTCTATAGTGTTGGGTATTATGATTTTAAACAGCTGGCCAGTATCCGGTATGTGGGTGATCGGCATGTTTGTGGCCATTGAACTGATTTTCAATGGCTGGGGCATGATTATGCTGGGACTGGCCGCGAAAAAGATGCGCAGCGGCGATATACGGCTTTAAACGGATACGTTTTATGTTTTACGTATTAGGTTTTACGTAACACCTAATACATAAAACCTAATACGAAGCTTTTAAATTACCAGAAAACTTTCAGCTCTCCGTTTTCAACTTCATGTTTGAATTCATTTAATGGCCGATTGCCGACGTCAGTGCATTCACCTGTGGTGACTTCAAATACCCAATGGTGTTTTGGACAGGTCAGCTTTGTGCCTTCCAGGGCCAGGTGGGGGATGTCAGTCACCTGATGCGGACAGCGACTGTCATAGACACGAAAGCTATCACCATCTCGATAGATATACAGGTTACGTCCGCCACTTTCGCGGTAGCTGATTTCTCCTGAAGTAAATTCATCAACAGGCCCGATTGTATGCCATTCCGGTACAGCATCCAGGTTTTCTGGATGGAACTCCGGTATATCCATATCCACTAGTATCTCAGCTGCCCAGACTATCTTGGCAAAACCCAGAGTTGGCAATGCCATGAACAAGGCATCAAGTACTTCATTGGCTGAAGCGCCGTTACGCAGAGCGCGAGTCAGGTATTGGCGAAAGCCACCTTCTGTTTGAGCATCAACCTTGGTAATTACCGAGATCAGGTCACGTGTGCGAGTGTCGAGGTGTTTGCCGGCTTCTTTAAGCATTTTAAAATAAGGTAAAACCGTATCAGGACGGGCGGCAATCAGATAATTCAGTGCATCACTCATGGATATCTCCAGAAAATTGAAATAGATGTAAATTTAGATAAAAAGTTTATGATAGTGGATTCTATATCTAGTTGCCTTTGTAGTTAATATTTCAGACAACGATAACATGTCAAATAAATAATTTTTTAAGGAATAAAATGAATTGGATGGTACTTGAAAGCCCGGAGGAAGTTGCACGAATTGCCTGTCTGCGTATTTTAGCAGCGGCGGAACGCGCTATCGATAAGCATGGAAGCTTTCATATAGTACTTGCTGGTGGCACTACCCCTGAAAAAACCTATGAAATGTTGTCACTGGAATCCAGTGACTGGCAGCATTGGC
>JAUVSB010000136.1 GCA_030597275.1 Gammaproteobacteria bacterium | reverse complement strand
TTCAGCGTGCCACGTTTAATGTGATCCATGACCCGCCCAGGAGTACCCACCACAACATGGACGCCACGCTTAAGGGGCCTTAGCTGTAAGTTGTATGCCTGGCCACCGTAGATAGGCAGCACATGAAACCCTTTCATGTAATGGGCATAGGACTGGATGGCTTCGGCAACCTGTATCGCAAGTTCTCGGGTGGGTGCCAGTACCAGCACTTGTGGCTGGGCTTTTTTAATATCAATTAAATCGAGCAGGGGCAGGGCGAAAGCAGCCGTTTTACCTGTGCCCGTCTGTGCCTGGCCAATAATATCGTGACCATTAAGTAAATGTGGGATACATTCCTGCTGGATTGGCGAAGGTGACTCGTAGCCTATATCATTGATTGCTTTCATCAGGTTAGATGAGAGTCCCAGACTCTTAAAGTCTGCAGATTTTTCTGTTGATGGTTCTGATGAAGACATGCTTGGCCTATATGCGGGCAGGGAATGACCCGCCATTATACGATATATTAGTGAGTTATTATATATGGGTAGCTTTATTAGTTCATGAATACAAAAAAACAATGATTTTAAGATTTCTTATCGTATCGGTATTGATGCTTGCAAGTGCACAGTCTATGGCTGCAGAGCTTCGTGTTGCCGTCGCAAGTAATTTCACTCGCGCGATGATAACCCTCGCCAATCAATTTGAGACAGACACGGGTCATAAAGTGAAGCTGGTGTTTGGCTCAACGGGCAAGCACTATGCACAAATTAGAAATGGTGCACCCTTTGATGCCTTTTTTTCTGCTGATATGAAACGTCCCAAACTGCTTGAAGAAGAGGGACTGGCAGTACCCGGTAGCCGTTTCAGCTATGCGCTTGGTAAGCTTGTTCTGTGGAGTCCAAAGGCGGGTTATATTGATCCAGCGGGCAAGGTATTATCCGATGGAAACTTCTATCACCTTGCTATCGCAAACCCGAAACTTGCACCCTATGGCAGGGCCGCCAGAGAAGTATTGCAGTCGCGTGGATTATGGAATGCAATGAAGGGAAAAGCAGTTCGCGGCGAAAACATCGGGCAGGCCTTTCAGTTCGTTAGCAGTGGTAATGCTGAGCTGGGTTTTATTGCTTATTCACAGATAAAACGACCCGGTCAGTCTATCATCGGCTCGTACTGGGAAGTGCCACAGTCTCTTTATACTCCCATTGTGCAACAGGCAGTATTGCTAAAAGATAACGAAGCGACACGTGCTTTTATTTCGTATGTTCGAAGTAAACCCGCATTGGAGATAATTCAGGATAACGGATACGATGCGCCTTAAGGAGCCTCTGAATGTTTAATGAATCCGATCTCACCGCGCTTGCGATTACCCTGAAACTAGCAGGGGTGACAACCTTGATCCTGTTATTGCTGGGGACACCTCTTGCATGGTGGTTGGCTCGCAGCCACTGGCGTTTCAAATTTTTGCTGGAGGCAATCGTGGCGCTGCCATTGGTATTACCACCAACTGTGCTGGGTTTTTATTTGCTGGTTACTCTGGGTCCACAAGGCCCTGTGGGTGGATTGATGGAGTCGCTGGGTGGCAGGCCTCTGGCCTTCACCTTTACCGGTCTGGTGATTGGTTCTGTGATTTACTCTATGCCCTTTGTCGTTCAGCCCCTGCAAAATGCCTTCGAAGCCATCGGGCACCGTCCCCTGGAGGTCGCGGCAACCCTTCGTGCTTCAGCCCTGGATCGTTTCTTTAGCGTGGCGGTTCCCCTGGCCAGGCCTGGTTTTTTAACTGCAGCCGTACTGGGTTTTGCTCATACCCTGGGTGAATTCGGTGTGGTGTTGATGATAGGCGGCAATATACCCGGTGAGACCCAGGTGGTATCCATTGCCATCTATGACCATGTTGAGGGGATGGAATATACCCATGCACACTGGTTATCTGCAGGGCTGTTATTACTTTCTTTTCTCATGTTGTTGACCGTCTATGGTCTGAATCGACGATTCCGGATAGTTCAGGCATGAATGAGCCGGAAACTGTTAAAACAACATGAGTATCGAGGCGAGGTTTAAACTCGACAAAGGTGACTTTAGACTGGATGTCGATCTGACTATTCCTGCCAGTGGTATTACCTCTTTGCTCGGCCCGTCAGGCTGTGGCAAGACCACTTTGCTGCGTGCAATTGCCGGGCTGGAGCAGTGCCAAAACGGTTATCTAAAAGTAGCGGGCAGGGTGTGGCAGGATTCTGACCAGTTCGTACCGCCGCATCAGCGTCCAGTGGGTTATGTGTTCCAGGAGTCCAGCCTGTTCGCTCACATTGATGTGCGTGGCAATATTGAATACGGTTACAAACGTTTAGCGAAAGCAGAGCGCAAAATTTCACTGGATAAAGCTATCGAACTATCAGGTGTCGGGCATCTGTTGCAACGTAAACCCGAAACCTTGTCAGGAGGTGAGCGCCAGAGAGTGGCGATTGCAAGAGCCCTGGCTGTGAGTCCGGGGATCCTGTTAATGGATGAGCCGCTGGCAGCACTGGATCCGGCACGCAAGCAGGAAATCCTTCCTTATCTCGAATCCATGCATGATGAACTGGATATACCCGTCATTTATGTCAGTCATTCCACCGATGAAGTTGCAAGGCTGGCAGACCACCTGGTGCTGCTCGAAGAAGGCAGAATAATTGCATCCGGGGCAACAGGGGAGATGCTGACCCGGCTCGATTTGCCGCTTGCAAAGGGCGAGGATGCTGAGGCACTTATCAAAGCCGTTGTTGCCGGGCATGATGATGAATATGCACTGACCTACCTGGATTTTTCCGGTGGCCGTTTTACTGTGTCTCAGAAACCACTGGAGATAGGCAAGCCAGTCCGCTTGCGAGTAGTTGCACGTGATGTAAGCCTTACTCTGGAACACCAGGCTGATACCAGCATCCTGAATATCTTCCCGGTAATAATTGATGAAATAACACCGGTAGGCAGTTCACAGCTGACGGTACGCTTACTGGCAAATGACGTTCCATTATTATCCCGTGTGACAAGAAAATCAGCCGCATTGCTTGGTCTGGAAAAAGGCAAGCAGGTATTTGCACAGGCGAAGAGTGTCGCTTTGTTGGCCTGATATGGATAGAAATGATGAACAGTATTAAAGCAATTATTGGCGGATTTTTTGCCATTATTTTTATGGGATTGCTAGCGCAACTAATTTTTTTATTCGTTGGTATGGGTTATTTTAGCCTGGTGAAAAAGTTTCCCTCACTTTCATTCCTTACTGAAACAACAACCGTCCTGCTCTTTGCTATAACAGCGGTGATTGCCTTTCTTGGCGGTATATTGACCGCAAATTCGGCACGAAAAGCTGTCGTAATTCACTGTCTGGTGGTTGGTTCTATGGCCGGCACACTGACGCTTGTTCCTACACTGGTCAATGGTTACGAAATCACAGTGAATGGAGTTCTTCTTCTGATGGTTTTTCTACTAGCAACCGTAGCGGGTGGTTTGTACTG
>JAUVSB010000059.1 GCA_030597275.1 Gammaproteobacteria bacterium | reverse complement strand
TATGCCAATACAGTAGAGAATTTAGAAGAGGGAATGCGACGAATCCAGCAGTTCATCAATGAAGCAAAGTAACAGCAAAACGACAGTAGCATCACCCTGTGTAGATAACTGCTGTCTTAACGATGATATCTGCATGGGTTGTTTTCGTTTGTTGCAGGAAATATTGGATTGGGGTGGGGCAGATTCACAGCTCAGGCTGGAAATATTAAGGCAGGTGGATGAGCGGAAGAAACTGTGAAAAAGTGTTCAGTTTTCGGTTTTCAGTTTTCGGTAGATGACAGGGAATTTACTTCCTGGACTTAACACTTAAAACTTAATACCCGAAACTTCTTTTATTCCGTTTGACACCCATCCAATCGCCCAGTATTGTTCGCTGTTTTCGTTGGATATGAATCTCCAGCGCATTGGCCGTAATCGTTTAACCAGTTGAGTCAAAATGGAACAATTTGCCCGTATCAAGAGACTTCCCCCCTACGTTTTTAATATCGTCAATGCCCTGAAGGCAGAGGCCAGGCAGCGTGGTGAAGACATCATTGATTTTGGTATGGGAAACCCTGATCAGCCTACCCCGCAGATTATCGTCGATAAGCTGTGCGAGGCAGCGCGTCGACCGGATACACATCGCTATTCTTTATCGCGCGGCATCCCGCGATTACGCAAGGCCATTTGTGACTGGTACAAAAGAAAATACGATGTAGACCTGGATATGGAATCTGAGGCCATTGTCACCATTGGCTCCAAGGAAGGTCTGGCGCATCTTGCCCTGGCAACCGTAGAGGCGGGTGATGCCGTGCTGGTGCCTAATCCCAGTTATCCAATTCATCCTTATGGGTTTGTCATCGCCGGAGCGGATATTCGACATGTGCCGCTGGTTAAAGGTGGTGATTTTTTTGCTGAAATAGAAAAAGCGATCAAGAACTCCTGGCCAAAACCCAAAATGCTGGTGATCAATTTCCCAGGAAACCCTACTACACAATGTGTCGACCTGGAATTCCTGACTCGTGTGGTGGCTATCGCCAAAGAGCACAATATCTGGGTTGTTCATGATATCGCCTATGCGGATATCGTTTTTGATGGTTATAAGGCACCCTCGATTCTGCAGGTTCCAGGTGCTAAAGATATCGCCGTTGAATTCTACAGCCTGTCAAAGAGTTATAATATGCCGGGATGGCGAGTTGGTTTTATGGTTGGCAATCATGAGCTGGTATCGGCCCTGGCAAGAATGAAATCCTATCTCGATTACGGCATGTTCACGCCGATCCAGGTCGCTGCTATTGTTGCCCTGGAGCAGTGCGACGATGAAGTAGTGAAAATCCGAGATATGTATCAGCACCGTAGAGATGTGCTGTGTGAAGGATTGAGCGCAGCAGGATGGCCGGTAGAAAAACCTAAAGCCACGATGTTTGTCTGGGCGGAGATTCCAGATATATACAAAGTGATGGGATCGCTGGAATTTGCCAAGAAACTTTTGCAGGAAGCAAAGGTTGCTGTCTCACCAGGGGTGGGTTTTGGTGAGTATGGTGATGACCATGTCCGCTTTAGCCTGATTGAAAATGAGCAGCGTACACGACAGGCAGTCAGGGGCATTCGTGAAATGCTTCGAAAAGATTCTGAAAACACATAAAAACACCCTCTAAAACAAGATTATTTTTTAAACGCAAGATATAAAGAAGAAGCACATGAAACCTGTAAATATAGGCATTTTAGGATTGGGCACTGTCGGCGGCGGTACGGTAAATGTTTTACAACGCAATGCCGATGAAATCACACGACGCGCCGGACGCGGTATCCAGGTCACAATGGCCTCGGTCCGTTCTCTGGATAAACCGCGTATTTGTGATACCAGTTCCATCACCCTGACTACCGACCCTTTTGAAATCGTCAACCAGCCGGATATCGATGTGGTGGTTGAGTTGATAGGTGGAGATACACTGGCACTGGACCTTGTGCTGAAAGCCATCAACAATGGTAAACATGTGGTGACGGCCAACAAAGCATTGATTGCAGTGCATGGAAATGAAATTTTTGCTGCGGCGCAGGAGAAGGGTGTTACCGTTGCTTTTGAGGCAGCTGTGGCGGGTGGCATCCCTATTATAAAGGCAGTACGAGAAGGCCTGTCAGGTAATCGTGTGTTATGGCTCGCCGGAATAATTAATGGCACCAGTAATTTCATTCTTACCGAGATGCGCGATAAAGGGCGAAGCTTTGACGATGCGCTGGCCGAAGCACAGGAACTGGGCTATGCAGAAGCCGACCCCACCTTTGATGTCGAAGGTATTGATGCGGCACATAAACTGACCATACTGGCCTCCATCGCTTTTGGTATTCCGCTGCAGTTCGACAAAGCCTATACAGAAGGAATGCGCAAGCTGACCACCCAGGATGTCGCCGATGCAGCCGACCTGGGTTTTCGTATCAAGCATCTTGGAATCGCCAGGCGTACGGAAGCCGGTGTTGAGTTACGTGTACACCCTACACTGATACCTGAAAAACGCTTAATTGCCAATGTCGATGGCGTGATGAATGCGATACTGGTTTATGGCGATGCAGTAGGGCCTACTTTGTATTACGGCGCTGGTGCCGGAGCTGATCCGACAGCTTCAGCAGTAGTTGCTGACCTGGTTGATGTCGTCCGTGCCCTGACCACAGATCCTGAAAACCGTGTGCCCCACCTGGCATTCCAGGCCGATGCACTGGATGATACGGCCATCCTGCCTATTGAGGAGGTCAGCAGTGCCTGGTTTTTACGCTTGCAGGCCCTTGACCAGCCTAATGTGCTGGCAAATGTCACCCGAATACTCGGTGAAAATAACATCAGTATTGAGGCGATAGTACAGAAAGTACCGCATCAGCATGGGGCAACAGTGCCGATCGTCATCCTGACGCATGAGGTAATTGAAAAATCGATGAATAAAGCGCTACAGCAGATTGCTAGCCTGGATGAGATCGAACCCGATATTACACGCATACGTGTCGAGTACCTGGAGTCGGGTGAATAACGAGTTTGGGCGATACTAAGTGTTTTAATACAGTTGTCATAAAACGACGGTATAAAGTACATAATGACAGATCAGAATACAGTACATACACGCATTCTTGCTAAAAAAGAGCAGCTGGCCAAACATATCAAGCAGCCGCTGGCAGAACTTGCCGGGATGTGCAGCAAGATATGGCCCGATCAAAAAAAGATCGATGAAATACTGCGCCACGAGATAGGTGCGATCCCTGATTGCAGCCTGTTATACGCCTGGGATGTCGGCGGCCATGTTATCAGCTGTATGATCCTTCCGGATAGCACTGATGATTCCTGGCTGGGAAAGGATTTGCATGAGCGTCCGTATCTAACCAAACATTTGCCCTACATGGGGATTATGCTGTCATCCGTTTATCGAAGTGACTACGATGGCCGTGAATGTATAACCGCCCTGCAGGCGGTGAACAGGGGTAATGAACTTCTGGGTTTCGTTGCGGCAGATTTCTCAGTCAACGAACTACTTCGTGATAGCAGTCTCTCGGTATCTGTTCCAAAATGGAACCAGTATCGGGGTGATCCTGCTATACGGGGTACACTTTTTTTACAGGAGCGCTTCACCTCCGAGCTTGATGAGCATGTTGATGAAGTGCTGGCACGTTTTGCAACGCTGATTGAAGAACATGGGGTATTCCATGCAAAGATTCATTTCTCCAGTGGACGCTGTTCAATCTGGCTGATGGATGATCCCTATAGCTATCGAATTCTGACTATAGACGAAATACTGGATCCGGACCTGTCATTGGCTTATCCCTGGCGTTCCTATACGAGCAAGGCGACTATTACGCCAGACCAGGTTAAGGAATGTTTTGAGCAATTCAAACGTTTACGTTTCGGTGATGAAACAATATATCTGCGTTCAAGTTCAATTAATATCATCAATGGTATGGTTGGCCTGACCTTTTCCTGCGACGGTTCACACTATATGCCGGTAAAAGAGTTTCTCGAAAAGGAGCAGGCCTTCTGGTTTGGCGACACGTTTGAGAAGAAGCCGGATGAGCGATAGCTAATCGTTAGAACAGAATGTCTTTCAGATGAAAAATACTGAAGCATACAATATTGAGCACTGGTTACCGAAGCTGCTGCAAGAAAATGTTGCATCTAAAGATGTTGAAATAATTCGCCAGGCACTTGAATTTCGCCAGGCCGAGATATCAGCAGACAAAAAGCAGGATCAGCTGGCTTACACACTGGGTGTAGCAAACACTTTGTTTGATCTGCAGGTTGATATTGATACGCTGGTAGCGGGGATTTTACATGATGCCCGTATTCATGATGATGAACGGCTAAAAACAATAGAGAAGACATTCGGTGGGAGAATCTCAGCGCTGGTCAGCGGCGTCCATAAAATGGATGTTATGCCTGTTAGTGAGAAAAATCTTCAGCCTGGCCAGTCTTTACAAATCGATGGCGAAAACCTGCGCAAGATGCTGCTTGCAATGGTCGAGGATGTCAGAGTTGTCCTGATAAAACTGGCTGATCGGCTGCAGCGCTTGCGACAGATAAAGAATAGCCCGCCTGCACTACAGCAGAAGATCGCCGCACAGGTACATGAAATATTTGCCCCGCTGGCGAACAGGCTAGGAATCTGGCAGATAAAATGGCAGCTTGAAGATTTGTCTCTGCGTTATTTACAACCCGAAGCCTACCATCGCATTGCCAGGAGTCTTGATGAGCGGCGTACGGACCGTGAACAGTATATTGAACAATTCATGCTTACCCTGCAGACCGAATTAGGCAAGGCAGGTATTCAGGCCGAAGTTACTGGCAGAGTAAAACATATTAATAGCATCTATCGTAAAATGGCGCGTAAGAACGTCGATATTGACCAGATATTTGATGTTCGCGCTGTTCGCATTCTCGCCGAGACTATTCCCGATTGTTATGCCGCCCTCGGGATTGTTCACTCACTGTGGCCCTATGTCAGGGAAGAGTTTGACGACTACATTACGTCACCGAAGAATAACAATTATCAATCGATACATACGGCGGTGCATGGTCCGCAGGAAAAACTGGTTGAGGTTCAGATCAGGACTCAGGCGATGCATGATCGATGCGAACTGGGTGTCGCAGCACACTGGCGCTATAAAGAAGGCATTGGCCATGATGAAGGTTTTGACCGCAAGATTGCCTGGCTCAGACAGTTGCTGGAATGGAAGGATGAAGCAGCGGATGGCAGTGACTTCGTTGCTGAGTTCCGCAGCCAGGTATTTGAAGACCGCGTTTATGTTTTCACTCCAGCCGGCAATATTATAGATTTACCCAGCGGCTCCACTCCGCTGGATTTTGCCTACACGATTCATACAGAGGTCGGCCACCGCTGCCGTGGCGCCAAGGTCAATGGCGCTATCGTACCTCTGACCTATACACTGAAAACTGGTGATAAAGTAGAGATCCTGACTATAAAGGAGGGTCAGCCCAGCCGAGACTGGATCAATCCCCATCTTGGTTACACCAAATCACACCGGGCAAAATCAAAAATCCTGCAATGGTTCCGCACCCAGGAGCATGACCAGAATGCCATTGATGGCAGAGTGATCCTGGACAAAGAACTGGTACGGCTGGGGTTGAAAGATGTCAACATCGATAAACTGTCTCAACAGCTGAAATTCAACAAAACTAGCGATATGATGGCTGGCCTGGGTCGTGGCGAAGTAAAAACTACACAGATTGCAAATGCACTTCAACATTTCCTGAGCCCACAGAAGAAAAAAGAACCCGAGCTTAAGATACGCCATACACCAGCCGAAAAAACACAATCAGATATACAGGTTCAGGGTGTCGGCAATCTGATGACGCAGATGGCAAAATGCTGCAAGCCGCTACCGGGTGATGATATTGTCGGTTACATTACACAGGGCAGGGGAGTTAGTGTCCACCGTAGCGATTGTCCCAATATCCTGCGTGCCCTGAATAAGGATGACCAGCACCTGATCGAAGTTAACTGGGGTGGTCCCGAGCAGGATGTTTATTCTGTCGATATACAGATAGTTGCTTATGATCGTAAAGGCCTGTTACATGATATTACGGCCTTACTTTCAAATGAAAAGATTAATGTCACTGCAGTTAACACTAAATCAAATTCCAAAACTCATGAAGCAAAAATGAGGCTTAGTCTGGAAATCGAAAACCTGGAGCGATTAAGTAAATTATTAACGCGGATCAATGAATTGCCAAATGTACATGAAGCACGAAGGATCACGGAATGAGATTGGCTAAAAAATGAATATACTTGTCCTCGATAGTTCTACGGAAGCCTGTTCTGTCGCGTTACTATCTGAACAGAATGTGGTAGAAAAGTTTGAGGTCGTTGGTCGTGGTCATGCAGAGCATTTATTACCAATGATAAACAGCTTGCTCGCTGAAAATGGAACCTGTCTTGATGAGATTGACCTTTTTGCCTACGGAGCAGGCCCGGGTTCATTTACCGGTCTAAGGATTGGTGCGGCAATGATGCAGGGACTGGCATTGGCCAGGGGTCGCAAACTTATTGCTGTCTCATCCCTGGCTGCATTGGCTGTACGACAGCAGGGACTGGTGCTGTGTGTTATCGATGCACGTATGGAACAGGTTTATTATGGTTTGTATCGTATTGATGATGCTGTCCCACCAGAATTGATTGGAGAGGTTGGTGTTTCTTCACCCGAGGCAATTAGCCTGCCAGATGAAGGAAAGATTATCGTAACCGGTAGCGGTTGGGATCGTTACAAAGACGAATTTTCCCAAATGCAAACTTGTGATCGAGAAATTATCGGTGTCGATGATGAGTTCCCGCATGCAGCAGACATCGCTCGCCTGGCAATGCATGAATCAACACAGGGCAGAGCAACTGACCCCGCTGAGGCATTGCCTCAATATGTTCGTAACAAAGTGGCAAGGAAGATGTCTGAACGTTAAGGGTATCTCTAATAATTCACACTTTATCTGTGATGTGATAAAAGAATGAATAATGGAGAAGCGTTACGCCACACCTGTACATCTTTATACCATTTTCCTCTTTGTGGGCTGGAGCCTGGTGATTGCAGGTCTAGCAAATTGGAAAATTGATAATAATTCTGCAACCACCCACGAGCTTGCTGAGAACCAGGCCAGGGCAAATTTTAATAAGGATAAGGCATTCCGCCTGTGGTTAACCGGCCACGGACGAATCTATATCCCTGTAAGCGACAAATTTCAACCTGACCCATACCTTGCGCATATCGATGAGCGTGATATCACCACGCCATCAGGTATCAAATTATCTATGGTTAATCCAGCGTGGATAGTGCGCGACCTGGATAGGCAATACCATCAGTTCTATGGTGTTACTGGCCGGGTAACCAGTCTGACACCTCTAAGGCCAGAAAATCGGCCGGATAGCTGGGAAAAAGCAGCTTTGCTGAAACTTGAGCAAGGTATCAAGGAGGTCTTTGAGTATACGAATATCAACAGCGAACCCTATTTGCGCCTGATTCAACCACTGCCGATTAAAAAGGGCTGCCTGTTGTGCCATCCAGGACTGGCTGATAAAACCAATGGTGTTGGAGGTGGCGTCACCATTGCATTACCAATGAAAGAACTTCTTGCCAGACAAGAGAGGGAAAATAGCAAAGACTTGCAGCTATTTTTCATGATCTGGGCAATTGGAGTCCTGAGCCTGCTATTGTCCTTCTTTTACTTAAAACGTCAAACCAGGGAAAAAGATAAAGCTATTCGCTCCCTGACATCAAGCCAGTCACGCAATAAGGCCATAATGGATTCAGCACTGGACTGCATAATATGTATTGATGCAAACAGTATTGTTACTGAAGTTAATCCGGCAACAGAAAGAACCTTTGGGTATAAAATTAGCGCTATGATCGGGCGTGATCTTGCCAGCCTCATTATTCCGCCTGAGTTGAGAGAAAAGCATCATGCGGGTATGAAGCGACTGTTGGCCACAGGTAAAACTACCATCCTGAACACACGTATCGAAACTATGGCTCAGCATGCCAGGGGTTACCAATTCCCCATTGAACTCACTATCACCCAGATTGATGAGGAGGAGACTTTTTTTACTGCCTACCTGCGTGATCTGACAGAGGCTCATGAACTAAAGAAAGAGCTCACCTTTCAGGCC
>JAUVSB010000037.1 GCA_030597275.1 Gammaproteobacteria bacterium | reverse complement strand
TCTTGCACCAGCAAGCCTCCATTGACACGCTTGAAGTCCAGACCTGCTTGCGCATTTTCAGACCATTGCCCACAAGCCAGCACACGGACATTTTTCTTTGCTGACAACACCTCACGTGCTTCGTCATCAATATCTGGTGCAATAATAACTTCGACAAACTGCCGGTCTATGATTGCCTTGGCAGTATGTGCATCAAGTATCTGGTTGAACGCGATAATGCCGCCAAAAGCAGAGGTGGGGTCGGTGCTATAGGCATGGTCATATGCAGCGATGAGGCTGTCGCCTTCAGCTACACCGCAGGGGTTTGCATGTTTGACTATAACGCAGGCCGGACCACTGTTGAATGACTTTACACACTCCAGCGCTGCATCGGTATCAGCCATGTTGTTGTAGGATAGCTGCTTACCCTGGTACTGCTCGGATGTTGAAACGCTGGCTTCTGCAAAACCCTGTTCGGCATAAAAAGCAGCCCGCTGATGGGGGTTTTCACCATAACGCATTTCCTGCACTTTACTAACCTGAAAGTTGTAGGTACGGGGGAATTCTTCTTTTTCACCCGTTGCCGGCAGACAGCCGAAATAGTTGGCGATCGCACCGTCATATCTTGCGGTATGCTCGAAGGTTTTGATAGCGAGGTCATAACGCGTGGCCTCAGCAATTTCACCCCCATTGCCAGCGAGTTCATCGCTAATATGCTGATAATCATCGCTATCAGTAATGACAGTAACGGCTTTATAATTCTTGGATGCTGCACGCAGCATAGCCGGGCCACCGATATCTATATTTTCTATTGCAGTTTCCAGGTCAGTATCTGGATTGGCTACCGTTTTTTCGAAGGGATAGAGGTTAACGACCAATAAATCAATAGCCTTAATACCATGCTCCTGCATGATGTCCTCATCAATGCCACGGCGCCCCAGTAGACCGCCATGAATCTTTGGATGCAATGTCTTTACACGTCCATCCATCATCTCCGGGAACCCGGTGTAAGACGAAACCTCAATAACATCCAGACCATTTTCCACCAGCAGGCTGGCAGTACCGCCGGTAGAAAGAATTTCTACACCCTGCGCGACCAAAGTTTTGGCAAACTCAACAATGCCTGATTTATCAGAAACACTAATCAGTGCTCGCTTTATTTTAATGCGGTTTTCATCAGACATACTGTGATCCTGTCAAATAGATAAAATGTAATTTAAAAAAGAGGTATCCGTTGCGGTAACCAGACCAAAAGCTAGATCAAGCCGTTATCATGCAGCTTCTTTCGTAAAGTATTCCTGTTGATACCCAACATCTGTGCAGCACGGCTCTGGTTATTTGATGCACGCTTCATAACAAGCTCAAGCAGGGGTTTTTCAACCTGTGAAATCACCATGTCGTAGAGATCCGCAGGAGCTTCGCCATTCAGGTCCTTGAGATAACGTTTAAGTGAATGGCCAACACACTCAGCAAAGGGACGATTTTTCTTCTTACTCATGCTGCAATATCCCCACCCTCAGACATTGATAAAAACTCGCCAACCATTCTAATCTGTTCAGTAGAGGACTCTACCTGCATAATTTCTCTTCTGAACGCATTGCTACTGAAAAAACCCTTGCTGTACCAGGCAATATGCTTACGCGCAGTTCGCACACCGGTATATTCACCGTAGAAATCGTATAGCTCCTGCAAATGCAGCAGCATTACTTCCCTTACTTCTGCAACAGTGGGTGGTGAAAGCAGTTTACCTGTTTCAAGGTAATGATTGATCTGACGAAATATCCACGGATTACCGCGTGCAGGACGACCGATCATTAAAGCATCCGCACCCGTATACTCCAATACCTTTGCTGCCTTCTCAGGCGTGCTGATATCACCATTGGCAATAACAGGGATACCTACCTGCTGTTTTACCTGACGAATGGTTTCATATTCCGCTTCACCACGAAATGCACATTTCCTGGTACGACCATGAACAGCCAGTGACTGCACCCCTGACTGCTCAGCAATTTCAGCAATACGGCAGGCATTTCGATTTTCAGGATCACTGCCTGTGCGAATCTTTAATGTAACGGGTACATCAACGGCATTGACTACTTTGTCCAGAATCCTGGCAACCAGCTCTTCATTCCCAAGCAGGGCAGAGCCCGCCTGCTTATTACAGACCTTTTTTGCCGGACAGCCCATGTTGATATCAATAATATCAGCACCTGACCTGACGTTTTCCTGTGCTGCAAGAGCCAGTATATCGGGGTCGGCGCCAGCAATCTGTACCACTACCGGACCGGGTTCGCCTTCATGGTTAATACGCTGACGGGTTTTCTTATTTTCCCAGAGCAGGGCATTTGCACTGATCATTTCGGACACAGCCAGACCTGCTCCCAATGAGCGGCATAATTTGCGGTAGGGTCGATCAGAAATTCCTGCCATTGGTGCAAGAACAAGCTGATTCGGCAATGTATATGGGCCGATCTGCATTTCAATAATATGTGTTTGGTCCTGCGCCCTGAAATCTCTGTGTCAGTGGCAAAGGTGCACTTAAAATCCGAGATAAATAGATAATACTCTTATACCGAGTGCCTGTAAAAGTGTGTCTGCCTTATTTCGCTCTTTCTAGCCAGTTTTGACTGACCGGCCTTAGCTCAAAACCATCTACTCTGATGGAGGGTGTTCGGAATCGTATATTAATATCGACTGCCTCATTTGGCTTCATTTCGGCGGCATTTCCTTTATTGAGATATTTATCACGTGTGACGACACGACGACTGATCGTATTACCCGCGCGATCAGTCAGCGTTAGTTCGATGGCAGGAAAAGCCTGCGGCCTTATGCTGCGATTAACCAGGATGCTAGATACTTTTAGGCCTTCAGCATTTCCTGTCATTTCTGTCATTCTACTTGACAGCTGCTCAATATCATTAATATTCTGAATCGCAGGAACTGTACATCCCGCAATATTGCAAGCAGCCACCAGAACTGGCCTTAACGGTGTAATACGTACCAGCCTGTCCATATAAAAATAGCCGATCTGGCCTAAGAAAGTGATTATCAATAGGCCAGAGATGGCCATTAATGAGTATTTGGATACCCATATGGGCAGCTCAAAATTACTCTGACTTCTATGTAAACTCTGGATCAGTTGGGTTTCTTCTGTATTGCCAATTGCCGGTTCCTTCCATGTTTTTTTCCTGCCCATACTCAATGGCAACAAGTTTTTAAACATAGAAACTAATGTTTGCTTTCCATTCGATGGCTGAGTCTCACCAGTAAAGTCACTTTCACTTGACTGCTCTTCGGAAGGATACAGGGCTTCAGTTAGATCAACGTTAGCATCCTGGCTAAGCATAGCTTCCTCGGAAGCCGTATCATCACTGTCAGCCCCATCAATCTCTACACCAGCAATTTCTGCTTCATGCAAGGCCGACTCAATTTGCTGCTTGCTGATATTGGCAGCTTCGAGCATGGCGTCTATTTCCATGGTGTCTTCGTAATTCAGATCCTGCAGCTCGCCAGGCTCTGGGAACTCACCCAGATAATGCAACAACTCATCATTTCCCCAGTTTTTTAACGTAATCGGAACATATGACTCATCTAGCACTTCATCTTCCGAAGTAATAAAGACTGACTCGGCGCCAAGATTCTCTTTTTCATCATCCAGGGCAAAGGCCTCATCGGTTGAATCAGGTAATGAATCAATCGAGTAGTGCTCATCTGTCTCTGCATATTCCCCGGGCACAACAAGGGTATCGTCACCCCTACTACCTTGTGCCAGATCATCTTTGGCATGTAACAATTCATCGGGACTGCCTTCTAATTCTTCAAGAAGAATATCATCAGCCGAGATATTTGCTGATAATTCATCGGCAACAGAGCCATCATTTAAAGCCTCACTGGCAACAGGCTGCTCTGCCAGCGGGTCTTCTGACATAAAGCTTTCAGGCAGCAATAGTTCCTCTGCCTGGGAGTCAACATCCAATTGTCCACTCGTTAATGCAGTGTCTAATGATGGCTCATCCTCAAACTGATCGTCTAGCAAGGCTTCATCAATGGTAAAATCCGAAAGCATTGAAACACCATCATTTGCATCAGACATCTCAGCTTCAGGTACACCTTCACCCGTATCAGGCGTGCCCAGTCCAGGTATGCCGAGGTCAATGTCATCTTCGGCATTTTCAAAGCTTACTTCAGCACCCGGCCACATACTATCTTCAGTTAACGTATCCAGGACAGGCTCACTATCACCGCTTTCAGCCTGTAATAGATCATCACGTTCAAGAGTTGGAATATCACTGGTGAATGAGGGAGTCTGGAGGATGGTAAGATCTTCTATTGCAACAGGCTTGTCATTCTCTTCTGCAACAAGTTCTTCAGGCTCCTCGTCTTCTTCATTGTCTGAGTCAAAATAAAGCAGGCTTTCGTCATCTTTTTTAGCTTCTGGCTCTAGAGTAATTGTATGGAAATCATCTCCCATATCAGGCTCAGGAAAAGGTTCCAGATCATCGTCATGGTGCTCGAGGTTATTAGCAGCGTCTTCAGATGCTTGTTGATGCTCTAGTTCATCAACTTCTTGTCCAATTCGTTCAGACTGATCAGAATCATTTTCACTGGCCTGTGGTAGCGCAGCGTTTTGGCCCAGCAGACTAAATGTGAAATTTTTATTTTGATTTGCAGAGGGATTTAACTCTGCCGGATTAATGTTTTCCCCGACAAAATCACTGCGCGGATCATCCGTCAAGTTCCAGCTGGAATTGAATACAGAGTAGCAATTGCCACAGCGCACCAGACCCTCATGGGCCTTGATATCCTTATCAGACACCATAAATACGGATTGACACTTCGGACACTGGGTAAACATATTAATGAATTGTACCTGTAATAACCGACTGATTCTCTAAATAATGCGCTGCAGACTATCGAGCCAGGCCGTTGGCTAGCTCTGCGAAATTACTGACATCATCAGCCAGTCACCTTCACTTACTACATGAATACTATTCCCTGCCTCAAATTTCTCATATATTAAATCCTTCTGCGACTGTAACACACCGGAAAGGATCAATACCCCTTGCCGTTTGCGAAACCCCAGCAATTGAGATTTTAATTCAATCAGGGTCCCAGCTAGAATATTGGCAAAAATGATGTCGGCTTCAGATTGATCAGGCACATTACCTGGCAATGCTAGCTGCAGACTATCGCTAACCCGGTTAAGTTTCGCATTTTGTCTGCTCGCCTGTAGTGCCTGCGGATCAATATCTACTCCCAGCGCATGAGCAGCGCCCATTTTAAGTGCCGCAATCGCCAGAATTCCAGAACCACAGCCGTAATCGATAACAGACTTACCTTCAAGCTCCTGTCTTGACAGCCACTGCATGCACAAACGTGTTGTTTCGTGACTACCACTACCAAATGCCAACCCGGGATCCAGCATGATATTCGTTGCATCAGGATCAGGCGGCTCACACCAGGTTGGGCAGATCCACAGGCGACTACCATATTGCATAGGCTGGAAACGGTCCATCCAGCTGCGCTCCCAGTCCTGATCTGCCAGCTTTTCTACCTGGTAATCCGGCAAGGTCTGTGGAGCAAAGCTATTTGCCAGTTCTGCCAGCACGCTATCGAGGCCTTGCTCAGCATTGAATAAACCTGTTATCAGGCTGCTGTCCCAGACTGGCTGCTCGCCGTCCAGTAAATCAAATAAAGGATGGTCGCCCGCATCTTCGATAGTGACGGCCTGGGCACCTGCCTGTTCTAGTTGATCACTGACAATATCCAGCTGATCCTTCTTAACCGAAAATGAAATCTTAAGCCAGGACATACGAACTGCTCTTTAGGCAGTATTAGTGATGTTTTTCTCAAGATAGTGAATATCAAATTCGGCACTTTTAAACCCGTGATCCGAAATGATACGGCGGTGTAGAGGAATATTGGTTTTAATACCGTCAATAATAATCTCGCCCAGGGCACTGGACATTCGGGCTAGCGCCTCGTCTCTATCAGCACCGTGCGCAATTAACTTGCCTATCATCGAATCATAATGCGAGGGGACAACATAGTTGTTATAGACATGCGAATCTACACGTATACCAGGCCCGCCCGGGGCATGAAACTGGGTGATTCTTCCGG
The DNA here is from genome assembly GCA_030597275.1 of Gammaproteobacteria bacterium. Lineage (GTDB taxonomy): Bacteria > Pseudomonadota > Gammaproteobacteria > BMS3Bbin11 > BMS3Bbin11 > BMS3Bbin11. The sequence continues at coordinate 3,887 of JAUVSB010000037.1, read as the reverse complement.
GTGAAGGCATGAAAGTATCAGGGTCTTCTGCATTTAAACGGCACTCTATAGCATGCCCTTTGATCTCGATATCATCCTGGGTAAACGGCAAAGGTTCACCCGCAGCAATCATGATCTGCATCTTGACGATATCCACGCCGGTTATCATTTCTGTTACCGGGTGTTCTACCTGAACACGAGTATTCATCTCTATAAAATAGAATTCTCCATTCTCATAAAGAAACTCAAAGGTACCGGCACCATGATAGCCAATCTGGCGACAGGCTTCCGCACAGCGCTCACCAACTGTATTGCGTTGCTCTTCAGTAATTCCAGGTGCAGGAGCTTCTTCTACCACCTTTTGATTACGGCGTTGCATGGAACAGTCACGCTCACCAAGGTGCACCGCATTGCCATGCTTATCAGATAACACCTGAATTTCAACATGGCGAGGGTGCTCCAGATATTTTTCCATGTAGATATCTGGGTTATTGAAAGTAGCACCGGCCTCTGTTCTCGTCAGTACCACGGCATTCAGCAAGGCAGATTCAGTATGCACCACACGCATACCGCGTCCACCGCCACCACCGGAAGCCTTTATTATGATGGGATAACCAATCTTTTGTGCGATCGCCAGGTTAGTTTCATCATCGGTACCCAGCACTCCATCGGAACCCGGCACACAGGGTACGTTTGAATCTTGCATAGACTTGATGGCTGAGACCTTGTCGCCCATAGTGCGGATATTCGCTGCCGTAGGGCCAATGAAGATATAACCGCAGGCTTCTACCAGCTCTGCAAAATCTGCATTTTCAGATAAAAAACCATAACCCGGGTGAATTGCATCAGCATCCGTCACCTCTGCTGCGCTTAAAATCGCCGGAATATGCAGGTAGCTCTGGGCCGCCGATGCTGGGCCTATACAAACCGATTCATCTGCAAGCTTTACATACAATGCATCGCGATCGGCTTCGGAATAAACCGCCACGTTCTGGATGTCCAGTTCCCTGCAGGCACGTTGAATACGCAGTGCAATTTCACCACGGTTGGCAATGACAATCTTGTTTATCATGACTTAATCGATAATGAAAAGTGGTTCACCAAACTCTGTTGGATCACCCGGTTCTTTAAGAATAGCAACAATTGTGCCCGCCTTGTCAGCCTCAATCTCATTGAAGATTTTCATCGCTTCAATAATACAAAGAGTATCGCCGACCTTAACCTTGCTGCCAATTTCAACAAAGTTTTTCGACTCTGGTGAGGGTGAGGCATAAAAGGAGCCTACCATCGGAGAGGTCACTGCGTGACCCTCAGGAATATCAGATTTTTCATCCGAGTCTTCCTCGATGACCGCGGCAAGCGGAGCAACAGCAGCGGGAACCGCGGCCGGAGCCGCTGCAACAACAGTTGAACTTCGACTGATACGGATGGCATCATCACCTTCCTTAATTTCAATCTCTGCAAGCCCTGATTTTTCTAGCAACTCAATGAGTTTTTTTATTTTACGAATATCCATTATCAACCTTTGGATGTCAGAGTTATATCGATAGCCGCTCTTAATGCCAGTGAGTACCCAATCGGCCCAAGCCCGGAAATCACACCGACAGCTATATCCGATAGATAGGATTTTTGCCGAAAGGGTTCCCGAGCATGCACATTGGAAAGATGTATCTCAATGAACGGTACAGCTATTGATGCCAGCGCGTCACGTATTGCCACACTGGTATGGGTAAATGCGGCAGGATTGATAATAATAAAATCATTCCCGGCAGCGACTTGAATTCTATCGACCAGATCATGCTCAGCGTTGCTTTGCATAATATCCAGCTCGACACCGTTTTCATCGGCTAATGTCTGTAAATCAGAATTTATACTATCGAGAGTTGCCGAGCCGTAATATTCAGGCTCACGCGTACCCAGCAGATTCAGATTTGGTCCATGTAATATAAGTATCTTGGGCATCGACAGAGGGCCAGGTTAGAACAACATAAAATCAGATAGATAAGTTCAATGCTATGTTGCCTAATCACCGGGAAATTGTCCAGTTAGATGTCAAATTAGTGATGATCTTGTGATTTTAATAGCAAAGTAGGGGAAATTACAGATATTTTTCTATCAAATTTTTTAATTCCTGCTCTTGATAGGGCCCTGATTTAAGCTCCACAACCTTACCGCTACGATCAAACAACACGCTGTAGGGCAGACCGCCAATATTATTTCCCAGCGATTGCATCAAAGCCATGCCATGTTGCTCGCCATCAAGCAAAGGATAGTTTATTTGCATGGTTTCCTGGTAATGCAACACCTTGCTGGCATCATCGATGGAAATCCCGAGCACTTCAAAACCTTGTGCTGCATATTTTTCGCGTAATGACAGGAATACAGGAATCTCCTCTCGGCAGGGTGGACACCACGTTGCCCAGAAATTAACCAGGACAAGCTTGCCCTGCCATTGATTAATATCCTGCTTGCTGCCGTCCAGTCCCGGCAATTTTATTTCATCGAGGCTTGCTACAGCTGAAACTTCAGAATTTGAAACTGAGTTGATATATATCGAAGCCGACAGTCCTAGCAGCAAGGCCAGGCCGGCCATGAGCCATAATTTGAGACTCATTTAGCGCTTACGGTAGCAGCGGCTTTTTTCAGTGTCGCGGTGAAATCGTCAGCATCCTGATAACCTATCACCCTGAGATGCCTTATTTCCTGTCCATCAGGCCCATAAAAAATCATTGCAGGTGGACCGAACAGGCTGAATTTTTTTAACACCGCTTTGTCGGCCTCATCATTTTCTGTCACATCGAGACGAATCAATTTATAACCGGCGAACGCCTGGATTACGGCAGGAGACTTGAAGGTCGTATTCTCCATCCTTACGCATTCGACGCACCAGTCTGCATAGAAATCGACAAATGCAGGCTGCCCGGCACTGGCTGCTTTGGCCAGTACAGCATCTAGCTCTGCCTGTCCTTTAATGCTTTCGAATTTCAGTTCGCTTTCAGCACCACCTGAACCACCACCCATGTTGACATATTGTGTTGACCCTGTGATTTTCTCTAGCGGATTCAAAACGTCTGTTGCACCTGTTAGTGAACCGATAAATATCGCAATACCGTAAAACAGCACAATAATGCCAGTGCCTTTCCAGAAGCGCTGCCAACCACTGGCCGTCTCCGGCAAGGCATCAATTGCACGCATATAGATAGCGGATACGATGAATAACATTGACCATAAAAACAGGGTCACTGCATGCGGCAGTATCCGTTCCAACAACCAGATAGCCACGCCCAGCATCAATACGCCAAACACCGCCTTTACCGCATTCATCCAGAGACCGGCTTTTGGCAGCAGGCTGCCAGCAGAGGCACCGATAAGTAACAGTGGCACACCCATGCCCAACGACATCACAAACAATGCGACCCCGCCCAATACAAAATCTCCGCTCTGGCCGATGTATAGCAAAGCACCTGACAATGGAGCCGCCACGCAGGGACCTATTATCAAGGCCGATAGCGCACCCATTACAAAGACACCACTATAGGCACCACCGGGCATACTGTTGGATGTATGTGCAAGTTTGCCCTGCAATTTAGCAGGCAATTGAAGCTCATAAAAACCGAACATGGAAAATGACAGCAATACGAATACCAGTGCCGAGCCGCCAAGCACCCATGGGCTCTGGAAGGCAGAAGACAATAGTTCGCCGGTCAGTCCAGCCAGCATACCGGCAATGGTATACATAATGGCCATGCCTGCGACATACACGACCGACAGCATGAAGGCTTTTTTACGTGATATATCTGCACCCTGGCCAACGATAATGCCGGACAGGATTGGAATCATTGGAAACACGCAGGGGGTCAATGACAGGGCCAGGCCAAACAGGAAAAAGCCAATAATGACAGTGCCTA
>JAUVSB010000073.1 GCA_030597275.1 Gammaproteobacteria bacterium | reverse complement strand
GAAAAGCCTGAAAGCCAGCATAGGGATGGAAAGTATTGCCACACCACTCCCATGCCTGACCTGTCGAAGCAAATAGTGCTGTATCAGTTTTCATTGCGGCCTCCCATTCAAACTCATGCGGCAGTCGACAACCGGCATAGCGGGCAAAAGCATCAGCTTCATACCAGTTGAGTCCTGATACTGCTTCATTAGCTTCAATATCACCTGGGCCATCTAACGATATCCTATACAAATTTGCTCCATCATCCTGTCGCCAGTACCGTGGTGCATTGGTTCTGGATTCCGTTTTCCATAACCAGCCTTCATCCGTCCAGAGTTCCTGTAGATGATAGCCACCTGCCTGCATGAACCCCAGATATTCCGCATTGCTTACTGCGCTTGCCGCGATCAAAAAAGCAGGCAGTGCTTCAACATGAACAGCTTGTTCATTATCGCAGGCCAGAATGTCATTTGAACCCACCTCGTAATCACCAGCTGATATTAACAACTCTGGCAGAACGGGATCTAGCGCATCGAATTGCCCGGCAGTAAAGCTGGCCCCTGGTACTGTACTTAGGACCCTCTCATGCAATACCATCTTCATCGTTTCCAGGTGCTGTTGCCCATGCTGAAGCAAAAACCAGCCTATATAATTTTTTTTCAACAGTGGGTGATTATATTGGTCAGATGCTAACTCTACCCATAACTCTTCCGTATCTGAGAAGTCTGTTTCAAGTTGTCCGAAGTCTGTAATTCCAGAGAGGCGACCGCGTTCAGCCTTGTCGATGAATTCTGGAAAATAATCCTGATGGGAATCTTTTGTGTACGTGTTATCACCAAGCACCACTTCACGTAACCAGTACTGCTCAATAAAAGCGATATGATTCAGGTGCCAGCCCAGTTGGCTGAGGTCGGGATGATACTGAGTGCGTAGATCTTTTTCGCTATATGACGAGAACTGATTAATTAGTATTGCATGCAAAGTAGATAAATGTTCTGCAATCTCATTATTTTCAGGCACTGTCATTCACAGAAATAGATGTTCCGGTTCATTGCAGGCTTCAAAGATGAGTAATGACTGTGGTGGGACTTCGGTCCAGTCGTCCTCATTAGTCAATGGCTCAGAGGCCACCACACAGGCTTCAGGAAAGGGCGGAGGATTAAGCGAATAATATAGTGACGGGCAGTTACCATTGATGGCGCTACGCATAGCCCAGATTTTCCCTGGTACGGTTACCACCACATTTAACAGGGCACGCTCGTCCTTTAACCAGTTTTTTAAACGTGCAAACATTTCAATCAAAACCTCTGCCGGATCTTCACTACCGGTTTCCCACATGATTTGCTTGAACAGAATAAACAGGTGCTCAGAGTCGGTATTGCCTTCAATCAAATCTTCAAACTCAGGTTTAAATTCTCGTCGCAAACAGGATCGTAAAGTCCGGGAGAATTTATTAATATAACCATTGTGCATGAATTGATATTTCTCATCTGCATAGGGCATGGTATTGGCAAGATTGATCGGGATATTTGTCGTCGCACTGCGTACCACGGCCACCCATGTATCAGACTCCAGTCCACGACCGAGCTCAGGGAGATTGGGATCAGTCCAGATAGGCATAGTCTGACGATAGCGTAAGGGTCTATCATTCTGATCAAACCAGCCGAAACCGTAGCCATCGGCATTGAGCTTCGCCTCTATCATTTCTCTTGGCGCCCAGGATTGTTTCACCAGGCTATGCTCCGGCTTGAGCAATAATTCCTCAAGTGACAGTGTTGGACCTATATAAGCGGCTAATCGACACATATTTAATTTTTGAAACTTTATTAGACTGTAATCTGTCTCTCAGTATAATGAAAATGAACAAAAAAGGATAAATGATAATTATGCTGGAAGCACTATTAAAAGACTCAGACCGATTTCAGCTAAATCGGCTAGCGCCAGGCCAGCATTTGGATTCCCTGGCAGAAGATGTTCATTCAGGACTCACATCCAGCCCTCGCGCACTCCCACCCAAATATTTCTACGACAAACGTGGCTCCAAACTGTTTGATCAGATTTGCCAGACAGATGAATATTATCTGACCCGCGCAGAATCAGCGCTTTTAAAGAAACATGCTGATGAGATCGTTGCAACAGTAAGCCCTACCGCTATCGTTGAATATGGCAGTGGCACTTCGGAAAAAACCGAACTGTTAATTCAGGCTGCCAACCAGCATTATGACTGGCTGCATTACCTGCCACTTGATGTCTGTGAAGAAATACTGGTCGAGTCTTCTAAACGCTTGTTAGACAAGTACCCTTGGTTATCCATAGATGCCTGGCATGGTGACTTCCTGCAAGATATGCAACAGTTCGAGAATAGTCATGAACGCAGCCTTTATACCTTTCTTGGCAGCTCACTGGGTAACTTTTCCTATGACGAGGCAAGTCACTTGTTACGTGATGTAAGAAATACTGCCAATGACAAAGACTGGTTCCTGCTAGGTGTCGACATGGTCAAAGACCATGATATTTTGAATGCGGCCTACAATGACGGTGATGGTTATACAGCGGCATTTAACCTGAATGTACTGAATGTTTTAAATCAGGCCCTTGATGGTGATTTCGATATTAGCGCTTTCGAACACCACGCCTTTTTCGATGCAGACAAATCCCGCATCGAAATGCGTTTAAAATCCTGCTGCCAACAAACAGTTACTCTGCGTGAAATTGAACTAAAAATAGACTTTGAAGATGGCGAACACATCATTACGGAATACAGTCGGAAATACACAGCCGATTCAATACACCAATTATTGACCAGTGCAGGGTTTTCTCCGCAGCATATTTTTGCGGGTGACAACAATGAATTTATGCTTATTCTTTCTAGTTGTTCTAGAGCAGACGAGAGGTGATTGGTTTCAAGATAAAAGAATAACCAATACTATATGACAAGAACCACCACACAACTCGCCCCTAAAAAAGAACTGATTTCCTGGGCAATGTATGACTTTGCTAATTCCGGCTACACCACAGTAGTTTTAACAGCGATTTTTAATGCCTACTTTGTTGGCGTTATTGCAGCGTCCGTTGATAGCACTAACAATGGAACAGGCACCTTACTATGGAGTTTAAGCATCGGTGCCGCAAATGCATTGATTCTTTTTACTGCACCTGTCCTTGGAGCGATTGCCGACTTCTCTGCATCAAAGAAAAAGATGCTTGCCTTCAGCACCATTGGCTGCATAGTCATGACTGCCCTGCTAGGCTTTACTGGACCTGATCAACTGTATATCAGCATGCTATTTCTGGCAGGTTCAGCATTTTTGTTTGGCACCGGTGAAAACCTGATCGCTGCATTTCTACCGGAGATTGCGCCACCGGATAAAGTAGGCAAAGTTTCCGGTTTCAGCTGGGCACTGGGTTATGTTGGTGGGCTACTGGTATTGGCACTATGCCTGGTCTATATCGAGACCGTTAAACCTTTGGGACAAACTGCAGAGCAATACGTCCCGGTTACACTCTGGATTACAGCCCTGGTTTTTGCCCTGGCGGCAACACCTACTTTTCTTTTCTTAAAAGAAAGATCACAGGCGACCAGCGGCGCACCTTCTTCAATATTTTCATACACACAGATCGGCTTTTCACGGCTTAAACAAACACTTCAAAACCGTCACCAGTTTCGTGATCTGTTTCGATTTCTTGTTTCATTGTGCATCTTCAGCAGCGGAGTTTATACCGTCATTGTCATCGCAGCTATTTATGCCCAGGAAGTCATGAATTTCTCCAGCACAGAAAACATAATCATGATTATGGTGGTAAATATTACGGCTGCGATAGGCGCCTTTGTCTTTGGCTTGTTTCAGGATCGACTGGGAGCCAAGCGCACACTGGAACTGACATTATTGATCTGGATACTCGCCATAAGCGTAGCATGGCAAGGTGAGACAAAGGCCCAATTCTGGATTGCCGCCAATTTAATTGGTCTGGCCATGGGCTCCAGCCAGTCTGCCGGGCGTGCACTGGTGGCCCTGTTCACCCCGGATGGCCGCTCAGCAGAGTTTTTTGGCCTATGGGGCCTGTCAATCAAGCTGGCCGCCATCATTGGCCCAATGAGTTACGGATTAATCGCCTGGTACAGTGAAGGCGATCACCGCCAGGCTATATTCTCTACCCTGATGTTTTTTGTTGCTGGCTTGCTGGTTTTGTTTACTGTCAATGAAAAACGCGGTCGGGAAGCGGCGGTGGTTGGGGAGTAAAAGATCCAAGTTTCAAGTTCCAAGAATGGAAAATCTAGAACTGAAATGCTAAAAGTATTCACCTTTGCTATCACTAAAATTAACTGATTTTGACTCTGGCTTGGGACTTGGATCTTGGAACTTGGAACTTGGAACTTCTATTCATTACCCCCATGTATTGTGCAGAATTGAATATTTGAGGATTTAATAGCATGCGAATGGATAAACTGACAAGCAAGTTCCAAATGGCGATAGCCGATGCGCAAAGTCTCGCGGTAGGTCGTGACAATCAATACATTGAACCCGTGCATTTAATGGCGGCATTGATGGATCAGGAAGGTGGCAGCGTGCGCCCTATCCTGGCTCAGTCCGGGGCCAATGTCGCCTCATTACGAACCAACCTTGATGCTGCACTGGACCGTCTGGCCACTGTAGAAGGCACAGCCGGTGAGGTGCATCTTTCCAATAATCTCAGCCGTCTGCTCAACGTCACTGACAAGCTGGCGCAAAAACGAAATGACCAATACATTGCCAGTGAACTATTCGTACTCGCTGCTGTTGATGACAAGGACGCCCTCGGAGATCTGCTGCGTCAGGCGGGAGTCATTCGCGGTGCAATAGAAAAGACTATTGATGATGTGCGTGGTGGTGAAAGCGTCGAGGACCCCAATGCTGAAGAACAGCGTCAGGCCTTACAGAAATACACCATCGATCTGACTGAGCGTGCTGAACAGAACAAGCTGGACCCGGTCATCGGGCGTGACGATGAAATTCGCCGTACTATCCAGGTATTGCAGCGCCGCACAAAGAACAATCCTGTTCTGATCGGTGAACCCGGCGTCGGTAAAACCGCAATTCTGGAAGGCCTTGCACAGCGCATCGTAAACAACGAAGTTCCAGAAGGCATGCGTGGCAAGCGCCTGCTATCTCTTGATCTGGGTGCCCTGATTGCCGGGGCGAAATTCCGTGGCGAATTCGAAGAACGCTTGAAGGCGGTACTCAATGACCTGGCTAAACAGGAAGGTAATGTAATTTTATTCATTGATGAACTACACACTATGGTGGGTGCCGGCAAGGCCGAAGGTTCTATGGATGCCGGTAATATGCTGAAACCGGCGCTGGCACGCGGTGAGTTGCACTGTGTGGGTGCCACTACACTCGATGAATACCGAGAATATGTGGAAAAGGATGCTGCACTGGAGCGCCGCTTCCAGAAAGTCATGGTTAATGAACCCAGTGTTGAAGACACTATCGCGATCTTACGCGGTCTGCAGGAACGCTACGAAGTCCATCACGGTGTTGATATCTCCGATCCGGCTCTGGTTGCCGCCGCAACACTGTCTCATCGCTATATCTCGGACCGCAACCTGCCGGACAAGGCGATTGACCTGATTGATGAAGCCGGTGCCATGATCCGCATGGAGATCGACTCCAAACCGGAGGAAATGGACAAACTGGATCGCCGTCTTATCCAACTTAAGATTGAGCGCGAGGCAGTGAAAAAAGAAACCGATGAGGCATCGAAAAAACGTCTGATCGATTTAGAAGAAGAGATCACCAGGCTTGAGCGAAAATACTCTGACCTGGATGAAATCTGGAAAGCAGAAAAATCTTCTGTCCAGGGTGCCACCCATATCAAGGAAGAACTGGAAACCGCACGAAATGAACTGGAAAATGCACGTCGTGCCGGCGACCTCGGTCGCATGTCAGAGATTCAATACGGTCGCATTCCTGATCTGGAAAAACAGCTGGAAACAGCCGAATCTGCTGAAACAAAGGAAATGACCCTGCTGCGAAACAAGGTTACCGAAGAGGAAATCGCTGAAATTGTCTCGAAATGGACAGGCATTCCAGTGTCGAAAATGCTCGAGGGTGAGCGTGACAAGCTGCTGCGCATGGAAGAAGCCATCGGCAAACGCGTCATCGGTCAGTCAGAAGCGATCACTGCCGTTTCCAATGCTATACGGCGCTCACGTGCCGGCCTGTCGGACCCAAATAGGCCAACAGGATCGTTCCTGTTCCTCGGGCCAACCGGTGTCGGTAAAACCGAACTGACCAAGGCTTTAGCTAATTTCATGTTTGATACCGAAGAATCCATGATCCGAATCGCTATGTCTGAATTTATGGAGAAACACTCGGTTGCCCGACTGATTGGTGCCCCTCCAGGTTACGTCGGTTACGAGGAAGGAGGTTATCTGACTGAGGCGGTACGCAGAAAACCCTATTCCGTCATCCTGCTGGATGAAGTTGAAAAGGCCCACCCTGACGTCTTCAATATCCTGTTGCAAGTTCTGGATGATGGTCGACTGACTGATGGTCATGGGCGAACCGTAGATTTCCGCAATACCGTCATCATCATGACCTCCAACATGGGCTCTGATGTGATTCAGGAAATGTCCGGCGAGGATAATTACGATGCTATGAAGGAAGCCGTACTCAACATCGTCGGTACGCACTTCCGTCCAGAATTTATCAACCGAATCGATGAGATCGTTGTATTCCATCCGCTAAATCGTGAGCAACTGCGCGGTATCGCAGCTATCCAGACTCAGTATCTGAGTAACAGGCTGGTGGATAGAGATCTTGAATTGAAATTTACAGAAGCGGCACTCGACCTGATCGTCGCTGAAGGGTTTGATCCGGTGTATGGCGCCAGACCTCTGAAACGTGCGATCCAGAACGAGATTGAAAACCCGCTCGCTCAGGAAATTCTCGGTGGCAAGTTCCTGCCAGGTGATTCGATTGAAGTCGATGCAGCAGACGGTGCGTTTTTCTTCAATAAAAAGTAGCTGAGTATTGGTGTAACTATATAATCGCAAAAGGACGCAGGGGTGTGCAGCGGCTATGCGTGCTTCTACGTCCTTTTGCGGTTAATAAAGAGCTACAAAGTTGTTTCCTTTATTCACAGGCTATAAACTGAGCGAATAAGAAATAATTTACT
>JAUVSB010000086.1 GCA_030597275.1 Gammaproteobacteria bacterium | reverse complement strand
GATGAAAGACCCTTATCTGGATCGTGAAGTAACAAAGATCAGTGTTTTCATGAATGTTTTCAATGTGCATTCAAATAAATCGCCGGTGAAAGGCGTGATTAAGAAGCGCTGGTATCGTCCAGGTTCCTTTGTCAATGCGGCATTTGATAAGGCGGCCGAGGAAAACGAACAGAACGCCTTATGGATAAAGACTGAAAATGGTCTTGATATTACCTGTATACAGATAGCCGGACTGGTGGCCAGACGTATCCTCTGTTATGTGGATGAGGGCGATACACTGGAACCCGGTGAGCGTTATGGTTTTATTCGATTCGGATCGAGAGTTGATCTCTATCTACCTGATGGTACTGAAATGAAAGCAAGTATTGGTGATACAGTCAAATCCGGTCTGGATATTCTTGCTGTGTTACCGGAAAAAGCAGCCTGAAACCAGGCAGTTTCATCTGTCTCTATGCATGGCATGAACAACAAAGACAAGCCCTATGAAATCTATCATTCTCAAAAGCAAAGCAGGCAGGCGGTTTAAGCAGGGCCACCCATGGGTATTCAGCAACGAATTAGAAAAACCGGCTGAGCGTCCTGAAGCAGGAGACATCGTCAGCCTGCGCCAACAGGATGGGGCGTTCCTGGCTTATGGTTTTTATCATCCTAATTCACTGATTGCATTTCGTGCATTGACAGGAAAAGAAGAACTGCCTGGTGAAGCCTTCTTTTCAGGTCTGATCGATCAGGCAATTTCACTAAGAGACAAGGTTTACCCGCAATCAACTGCGCGTCGTCTCATTCATTCTGAAAGCGATGGCCTGCCTGGACTGATTGTTGATCAGTTCAACGATGTCTTGAGTGTGCAAATCAATTCTGCTGGTATGGAACGACTGATTGACACGATATTGCCATTACTCAAGCAGAAGATGTCGGCAAAAAATATCGTTATACGGAATGATTCCACTCTTAGGAACCTGGAAGGTCTCAAGCAGTACATAGACGTCTGGCAGTCAGATGAAAAAGAGGTGACGGCGGATATTATGGAAAATGATATCCATTACCATGTTGATGTAATAAATGGTCAGAAAACCGGCTTCTTCATCGATCAGCGTGAAAACCGTTTTGCCTTCAGGCGTTTTATTGGTAAGGGTGACCGCGTCCTTGATGCCTTCTGTAATGATGGTGGTTTTGCACTGAATGCTGTACTGGCTGGGGCGACTCATATTGATGCGGCTGATATCTCAGAATCAGCACTAGCACGTGCAGCAAAAAATGCCAGCATCAATAACAGCAGTGAAAAGATAAACTTTATTAAAACAGATGTTATGAAATGGCTTCCGGGCCTGAAGCCAGAACAGCACTATGATGTGGTCAATGTCGATCCTCCTTCTTTTGCATCAAATAGAAAATCTATACCTGTCGCTCGCAAGGCTTACAGAAAGTTGCATGGATCGGCAATGCAGGTTTTGAAAGTGGGTGGCATACTGTCCACATCCTGCTGTTCACACCATATTTCTGAAGAGGATTTCCTTGCTTCGATTCAACAGGCTGCAGTAAGAAATGGCCGCCAGTGCCAGATGTTATTTCGCGGTGGCCCGCCTGCTGATCATCCCGTATTGCTGGCTATGCCAGAATCCGGTTATTTGAAGTTTCATCTATTCCGGGTTCTTTAGTATCCCCTGGCTCCTGATAAAAAGAGAGAGTAATTATTTTTATTAATCCGGTACTTACTGTTCATGTTGTAACTGCTGTATTAAGCATTTCCGGCTTTATATTTAGAGGCATACTCCATTTCAGGAGCTCTGAACTTGTAAACAGAAAATGGTTTAAGATTGCCCCGCATATTATTGATACCCTGTTGATTGTCAGCGCTTTGATACTGCTTAATCAGAGTGGCCTGAATATTCTCAATACGTCGTGGTTATTAGCAAAAGTTATCGCTCTTGTCGTCTATATATCTCTCGGCTTGATTGCCTTTCGTTTCGGCAAAACCCGGGTCATTAGGCTTATGGCATGGCTAGAAGCGATACTGGTCTTTGCTTACATACTTGGCGTCGCTGTAACGAAGAACCCACTGGTGCTGTTTTAAAAGCAGATAAAAGGATAAAGGACTAAAGATGAAAAAGAATTCCAATAATCTTTTGACTTTAAACCTTTGTCCTTCGTCCTTCATCCTTAGTCACATTGCTTTTGAGTTTCGGTGACATGGAACTAATCTTCGGCCTGCATAACTTGAAACCAGCAGAATCTCCCTGTGTTGCCACCATTGGCAATTTTGATGGTGTTCACCTTGGGCACCAGGCAGTCATTGGGCAATTAGCAGAAAAAGGTGCAGCAATGAACCTGCCGACGACACTGATTACTTTTGAGCCCACCCCAGCGGAATATTTTGCTCAGGATAAGGCACCCGCACGGTTAACAACATTCCGTGAAAAATATGTCACGTTAAAACGCTTTGCCATAGACCGTTTGCTGGTTTTGCCATTTAATCAAAGAATGGCCTTGATGACAGCTGAAGACTTTATAAGCAGTACTCTCATTGAAGGTCTTGATGTCCGCTACCTGGTAGTAGGGGATGATTTTCGCTTTGGCAAAGACAGAATGGGTGACTTTCAGCTACTCGAACAAACAGGAAAAGAAAATAATTTTACTGTCGTATCCATGCCAAGTTTTCATATTGATGGTGAACGGGTAAGTAGCTCAGGTATACGTTCTGCGCTGGCAGATGGCGACTTTGACCGGGCAGAACGCCTGCTGGGCAGGCACTATCACATGGCAGGTAAAGTAGCTCATGGAGATAAACGTGGCAGGCAATGGGGTTTCCCGACTGCAAATATCAACATGAAGCGTAAAGTCATTCCTTTGCGCGGAATCTTTGCCGTTGAAGTATTTGGTCTTGATCATGAGCCTGTATTTGGGGTGGCCAACCTTGGCACACGCCCGACTGTTTGCGGTATGCGCACCTTGCTTGAGGTCCATTTATTTGATTTTGATGAACAAATCTATGGTCGTCGTATTAATGTGCTTTTCCGACACAAGATTCGGGAAGAAATCCGCTTCGATTCCTTTGATGAACTGAAGGCTCAGATTGGCCTTGATGTCATCAGTGCCAGGGAATATTTTTCAGCTATTTAAGTGGTTAATTTACTCGAATCAATTCAACACTGTGAAAAACTTATCGTCCATGTTAATTTCCGCTATTGCCGTAGTTAAAGCTACTTAAAACACATCATATAGACTCATAGAATGACCGATTACAAAAAAACCATTAACCTGCCCAGTACAGGTTTTCCAATGAAGGCCAATCTGGCGAATCGTGAACCTGAATTCCTTAAAAACTGGGGGCAGGATTTATACCAGCGAATTCGTGAAGAGCGTGCCGGTGCACCAAAATATATACTTCATGATGGCCCACCCTACGCGAATGGTGACATCCATATCGGTCATGCGGTAAACAAAATACTAAAAGATATCATTGTTAAGTCACGCACTCTGGATGGTTATGATGCGCCATACATACCCGGCTGGGATTGTCATGGCTTACCGATAGAGTTACAGGTTGAGAAGAAATCAGGTAAGGCCGGTGTCAAGATCGATGCCAACAGCTTCCGCAGTAAATGTCGTGAATATGCTCAGAAACAGGTAGATCGCCAGCGTGAAGATTTCAAACGACTGGGCGTGCTGGCTGACTGGGACAATCCCTATCTGACCATGGCCCCTGAAAACGAAGCAGAAATCGTTCGTTCACTGGGGCGTATCATAAAAGCAGGGCATCTTTTTCAGGGCGCTATGCCTGTGCACTGGTGTACGGACTGTGGTTCAGCGCTGGCCGAGGCAGAAGTTGAGTATCAGGACAAAACATCGATCGCCGTGGATGTTGCCTTTCGTGCAGTTGATGGGGATGCAGTCTGTCAGGCATTTTCTTATGAATCCTGTGATGAACCTGTATCCTTCGTCATCTGGACCACAACACCATGGACTTTACCTGCTAACCAGGCAGTTGCGCTGCACCCTGATCTGCAATATGTTCTTGTCAGGATAAATGGTAAGCACAGCGGGCTCTATGTTTTCGCGGCAGATCTGCTCGATTCTGCGTTAGAGCGTTATGAAGTAGAAGACTATATTCAGTTAGCGACCGTCAGTGGTCAGGCCCTGGAAGGAATAGCCCTGCAGCACCCCTTCTACGATCGAGTGGTGCCTGTTATCCTCGGTGAGCATGTAACAACTGAAGCGGGAACCGGTGCGGTGCATACCGCTCCCGGTCATGGCCAGGAAGATTTCATTGTCGGCAGAAAATATGATCTGAAAGTAGATAACCCTGTTGCAGGCAATGGTGTCTTTGTTGAAGGCACACCCTTGTTTGCCGGCGAACATGTATTCAAGGCAAATTCGCACGTAGTGGATGTGCTGAAAGAACATGATGCCCTGTTATTTACTGAATCCATCACTCATAGCTATCCACACTGCTGGCGCCATAAAACACCCATCATTTTCCGTGCTACCCCGCAGTGGTTCATCAGCATGGACCAGGCGGGATTGCGTGATAAAGCGCTACAGGAGATCAATAAGGTAAGCTGGCTTCCAGAGTGGGGGCAGGCGCGTATTAAAGGCATGATTGAGAATCGCCCCAACTGGTGTATTTCACGTCAGCGGCACTGGGGTGCACCCATTGCCTTGTTTGTTCATACCCAGACAGGCGAATTACACCCGCGTACTAATGAAATTCTGATGCAGGTTGCCGATCTTATTGAGCAGGGCGGGGTAGAGGCCTGGTTTGAAATGGACAGCAAAGATCTGCTCGGTGATGAAGCAGGTGATTACCAGAAAATAACCGACATCCTGGATGTCTGGTTTGATTCGGGTGTTTCGCATGCCTTTGTTCTGGATAAACGAGCCGGGCTTTCTTCTCCTGCTGATCTCTACCTGGAAGGCTCTGATCAGCATCGAGGCTGGTTCCAGTCATCCCTGTTAAGCTCAGTTGCGATGAAAGGCAACGCACCTTATAAGACGGCATTGACGCATGGATTTGTTGTCGATGCAGATGGCAATAAAATGTCTAAATCAAAAGGCAATGTTGTTGCCCCTCAGAAAATCATCAATTCTATGGGTGCAGACATTATTCGTTTGTGGGTGGCGTCGGCAGATTATAGAAATGAGATGAGTATCTCGGATGAGATTATCAAGCGAACAGCCGATGCCTACCGGCGTATCCGTAATACCAACCGATTCCTGTTAGGAAATCTGGATGGTTTCGATCCTGCTGCTGATGCCATAGCTATGTCCGAGCTTGTTGAAATTGATGCCTGGGCAATTGCACGTTGCCAGGAAGTTGACCAGATGATAATTAAGGCCTATGAAGATTTTTCCTTTCATCATGTCTATCAGGCTGTGCTGCAGTTTTGTGTCAATGATATGGGCGGGTTCTACCTGGATATATTGAAAGATCGCCTGTATACAACCCCGGTCGCAAGTCAGGCTCGCCGTTCTGCGCAGACTGCCATGTACCACATGCTGGAGTCACTGGTACGATGGATGGCACCGGTATTGAGCTTTACCGCTGAAGAAATCTGGTCCTATATGCCGGGAGATAGAGGTGACAGTATATTCCTGGAAAAATGGTATTCACTGCCCGAGATTGAGAATAATGCATCGCTGCTAAAGCGTTGGCAGGCTGTAACAGTCCTTAGAGCGGGTGTTTCACAGGCACTTGAAACATTACGCAAGGAGGGTGTCATCGGTTCACCGCTGGATGCAGAAGTCACTATCTATGCCGAAGGCAGGACACTGGAACTGCTGCAGTCCTTTGCAGATGAATGCCGCTTCATATTTATTACTTCCTCTGTGCATATTTATCGTATTGAGGATAGAGAAGATCGTGGAACTGAACTAAAAGACTGGTCGCAATCCCTGGATGGCTGGGATGATGATATTGTTGTCATAGATGTCAGTGCCACTGATAAGAAAAAATGCATACGTTGCTGGCATCATCGGGAAGATGTTGGTAGCTTCCCTGAACAGCCTGAAATTTGTGGGCGATGTGTAGAGAATGTAGAAGGCGAGGGTGAGGTCAGGCGTTTTGTCTGAGGGTGAATTATCTTACTCTGACAGGGCCATCAGTAAAGGGGCCTGGTTAACTCTGCTGATAATAATTACTGATCAGGCTAGTAAGTATCTTGCAGAGCAGTTGCTTGTACTGCACCAACCCGTAGAAATAATTCCCTTTTTAAATTTTACTCTTGCCTATAATACGGGTGCTGCATTCAGTTTTTTGCACCAGGCCGGCGGATGGCAAAATATCTTTTTTATCGCTATAGCATTGTTAATGTCATTGGTGTTGCTAGTGATACTCTATAGAACGCCGCGAAAGGAATTGCAGTTCTCGTTGGCTCTCTGGCTGGTGCTAGGTGGCGCCATCGGTAATGTGATTGACCGCCTGCGCTTACAGAAGGTT
>JAUVSB010000008.1 GCA_030597275.1 Gammaproteobacteria bacterium | reverse complement strand
TTTCTTCTTCTATTTTATTGTCTGTTTTGAGGGTGGATGTGGATTCTTCAAGTATTGCTTCTATGGCAGAGCTCTCGATACGAGTCATCAAGGGTTTAAAACGGTTGATGCTATGTGATGTCAGTGACAACTCAGCATCCTGCCAGTTTAATGGTGAGACATTGAGAAAGTCTTCTGCTGAGGCGGCCATCGCAGGCAACACGGGTTTCAGGTAGATGATAAGTATGCGGAACAGGTTGAGTCCCATGCTGCAGACGTCCTGAACTTCCTGCTCGCGACCTTCTTCTTTTGCCAGCACCCAGGGTTTGTTCTCATCAATATATTGATTGGCAAGATCTGCCAGCGCCATGATTTCACGGATAGCTCGGCTAAACTCCCGTGCTTCATAAAGTGCTGCAATACTGTCGCTGGCTTCACTGAACTGTTTCAATAACTCAGGCCGGTGAATTTCTGCGGACAGTTCACCGGAGAATCTTTTGCTGATAAAACCGGCGCAACGGCTGGCGATATTCACCACCTTGCCAACCAGGTCGGAATTAACCCGTGCCTGAAAGTCTTCCAGGTTCAAATCGATATCGTCAACACCGGCACCCAGTTTGGCCGCATAGTAGTAGCGCAAATACTCAGGATTGAGATGATTCAGATAAGTGCGAGCCATGATGAAGGTACCGCGTGATTTCGACATCTTGTTACCGTTGACGGTAAGAAAGCCATGTACGAAAACATTTGTGGGTTTGCGGTAACCCGAGCCGTCCAGCATGGCAGGCCAGAACAGGCAATGGAAGTTAGTAATATCCTTGCCAATGAAATGGTAAAGCTCGGTGCTGGAATCTGATTTCCAGAAATGATCGAAATCGAGATCTGTTCTATCACACAGGTTTTTGAAGCTGGCCATGTAACCTATCGGGGCATCGAGCCAGACATAAAAATACTTACCGGGGGCATCCGGGATTTCAAAACCGAAATAAGGGGTATCACGTGAGATATCCCAGTCTTGCAGTCCCTGTTCCAGCCATTCATCAAGTTTGTTGGCAACAGATTCCTGCAGGTGACCGGCATGAATCCAGCCTTTTAGCATATCGCTGAAGTCTGAAAGTTTGAAAAACAGGTGCTCGGATTCTTTCTCTATTGGTGTCGCACCCGAGACAGCGGACACGGCATTTTTCAGTTCAGTCGGTGAATAGGTTGCGCCACAGACTTCGCAGTTATCGCCATACTGGTCCTTAGCCCCGCAACGTGGACAATCACCCTTGATAAAACGATCCGGCAGGAACATTTCTTTTTCCGGGTCATAGGCCTGGGTGATGGTACGCCTTTCAATGTGACCAGAATCTTTCAGTCTGTTATAGATGACAGACGACAATTCACGGTTTTCATCAGAATGCGTGGTATAAAAATTATCAAATTCGATCTGGAAGTCAGCAAAGTCCTGATCATGTTCTTTATGCACTCTATTGATGAGTTCTTCCGGTGAAATATCTTCAGACTGGGCGTGCAGCATAATCGGCGTACCGTGGGCATCGCTGGCACAAACATAGATGCATTCATGTCCCCGCATCTTCTGAAATCGCACCCAGATATCGGTCTGCAAATATTCAACCAGGTGACCGAGATGGATAGGGCCGTTGGCATAAGGCAGGGCACTGGTGACCAGGATTTGGCGCTGTGATGAGGACATAATCTATTCTGTTAGTATTGTGATGAAGATAAGAGGCGGAAAGGTACCAATTTTGGGGGTTTTATACCAGTTTTTAGAGCTATTGAGTTCCAAGATCCAAGTTCCAAGGTTTAGATTTTCCTACTTGGAACTTGGATCTTGGAACTTGGATCTTCAAGCAATTCTTTTCTAACTCAACAACAACAAAATCACCCCATACCGCGCCGCTTTTCCAACTGCGATAAAAAACAGGGCAGGCCAGAAATTAATTTTTAACCAGCCAGCGGCCAGGCACAGCGGGTCACCAACTATAGGTAACCACGATAGCAGGAGTATCGGGCTGCCATGTTTCTCCAACCAGTTGCTGGCTCTCTGTTGTTCTGGTTTGAGTAATTTTTGTGTTGGCCAGCGCCTGGCAATCAGGAAGCCTATCAACCAGGATGATAGCCCTCCCAGTGTATTACCAGCGGTAGCGACTGCCAGCAAGCTTAACGGGTCATGTGCATCATTGATTCGTAGTGCAGCAAGGATCGCTTCAGATCCTCCCGGCAATAGCGTAGAGGATATGAAGGAACTGATAAACAGTCCCAGCAGCCCCCATTCATCGATTAGATTTGCCATGATATGTGTCTAGCCGGGTAAGAGGTGAATGCTTGACTATTAATGTCAGGAATTCGCCTCACAATTGGTGGTGAAATACATATATTAGCACTCTGGGAAATGACTTTTAGGCTTTCTCCGTGTAGGATTAGCGCCCTTTCGCGATCCGACAAAATATTTGAGGTCAGGACATGAGTGAAGTAACAAAAGAACAGATTGAAGAAGCACTTAAACTGGTAGTCGATCCATATACCGAACAGGATCCTGTCAGCGGCAAAACAGTCAAAAAGATTGACATTAATAATGGCAAGGTCGACATCAACATCGTTGCCGGTTATCCAAACAAGGGTTTTGCTGATGAATATGCCACCATCCTGAAAGAAAAGGTCATGGCCGTTGATGGTGTCACTGATGCCAACATCAATGTTTCTTTCAAGGTCGCCTCGCACGGGGTGCAGAAAGGTGTGACCATGCTGGACAACGTCAAAAATATTATTGCTGTTGCTTCGGGCAAGGGTGGCGTCGGTAAATCCACGGTTTCAGTTAACCTGGCGCTGGCACTTTCTGCTGAAGGGGCTACAGTCGGTATTCTCGATGCGGATATCTATGGTCCAAGTCAGCCACGGATGTTGGGTGTCAACTCACAGCCTGAATCGAAAGACGGCAATTCGCTTGAGCCAATGACGTCATATAATTTACAGGCAATGTCTATTGGTTTTCTGATTGATGAAGAGACACCGATGATCTGGCGTGGTCCCATGGTGACCCAGGCGCTTGAGCAGCTGTTAAAAGATACACGCTGGAAAGATCTTGATTATCTGATCATCGATCTTCCGCCTGGTACCGGTGATACACAGCTGACACTGGCACAGAAAGTACCTGTCAGTGGTTCTGTTATTGTGACTACCCCTCAGGATATCGCTCTGCTTGATGCGCGTAAGGCCCTGAAAATGTTTGAGAAGGTTGAGATTCCAGTTCTCGGAATCGTTGAGAACATGAGTACACATATCTGCTCAAAGTGTGGCCACGAAGAGCATATCTTTGGTGAAGGCGGTGGTCTGAGCATGGCTGAGCAGTATGACGTGGACTACCTGGGCTCTATTCCTCTGGATATCACTATTCGTCGGGATGTTGATGAAGGTAAACCTACCGTTGTGGCAGATCCTGAAGGGCGAATAGCAATGAATTACCGTGAAATTGCTCGTCGCACGGCTGCCAAGCTATCGAAGAAGAAAAAGGACTTTACGGCTGCATTCCCGAATATTGTTATTGATAACAGTTGAGTTCACGCGAGCTTAAGTCTAAAAAAAGACCGGTATGAGTGTTTCTCATACCGGTCTTTTTCAGTAATAATGCGCATGGTTTTTTATCTAAACGTTAAGGAGTAAGTGGCGATGGGCGTGAAGTCCGATAAATGGATCCGCAAGATGGCGCTGGAAACCAACATGATTGAGCCTTTTGAGCCGGATCAGGTGCGTGCTGATGCGGCAGGTAACAAAGTGGTTTCCTATGGCACCTCAAGTTATGGCTACGATATTCGTTGTTCCGACGAATTCAAGATATTTACCAACATCAATTCCGCCCTGGTAGACCCGAAAAACTTCGATGAGAACAGTTTCGTTGATTTCAAAGGTGATGTTTGCATTATTCCTCCCAACTCCTTTGCCCTGGCTAGAACGGTTGAATACCTGCGTATTCCGCGCAACGTGCTGACAATATGTCTGGGTAAATCTACCTATGCCCGTTGTGGCATCATTGTTAATGTCACCCCGTTTGAACCGGAGTGGGAAGGGCATGTCACACTGGAATTTTCCAATACCACACCATTGCCTGCCAAAATCTATGCTAACGAGGGCGTGGCACAGGTGATATTCTTTGAAGGCGATGAAGAGTGTGAAACCTCCTATAAGGATCGCGGCGGGAAATATCAGGGTCAAATGGGTGTAACATTGCCTAAAACATAAACTGATCTGACAGGCAAAGAAAGTGTACAAACCACAAAATATTAATCAGAGCTTCCGTGGGCTGATAATAAGGAATTAACATGTCCGGCAATACTATAGGCAAGCTTTTCACCGTCACCAGTTTTGGTGAAAGCCATGGTGCGGCCATAGGTTGTATTGTTGATGGCTGCCCTCCGGATTTTGAATTAAGTGAAGCCGATATTCAGCCGGATCTTGATCGGCGCAAGCCCGGCACCTCACGCCATACTACCCAGCGTCGAGAGTCAGATGAAGTGGAGATACTTTCTGGTGTATTTGAAGGCAAAACTACTGGCACACCCATCGGATTGCTAATCCGCAATACCGATCAGCGCTCAAAAGATTATTCCGACATCAAGGAACTGTTTCGCCCAGGACATGCGGATCTGACCTATGAAAAGAAGTATGGGTTTCGTGACTATCGTGGTGGAGGCCGTTCTTCTGCTCGTGAAACTGCTATGCGTGTGGCGGCTGGCGCAGTAGCGAAAAAATATCTCAAGCTTAGATACGGGATCAGCATACGTGGTTATCTGGCTCAGCTGGGACCAATTAAGATTGATAAACTGGACTGGGATGCCGTCGAGAAAAATCCTTTCTTCTGTCCCGATGCGGACAAGGTCGCTGAGCTTGAATCCTATATGGATGCCCTGCGCAAGGAAGGTAACTCTGTTGGCGCAAGAATAAATGTGGTTGCCAGTGGTGTTCCCATCGGCCTGGGCGAGCCGGTATTTGATCGCCTGGATGCCGATATCGCGCATGCTCTAATGTGTATCAATGCTGCCAAGGGCGTTGAAATTGGTGCCGGCTTTGCCAGTATTGAACAGAAAGGAACCGAACACCGTGATTTGATCAAGCCGGAAGGTTTTTTGTCAAATAATGCCGGGGGTATTCTGGGTGGTATATCAAGTGGACAGGATATTCTGGCCAGTGTCGCGTTCAAACCGACTTCGTCGCTGCGCCTGCCAGGACAAACCATTAATAAGGATGGTGAATCAGCGGAAGTGATTACCACTGGGCGACATGATCCATGTGTTGGTATCCGTGCAACCCCTATCGTTGAAGCGATGCTGGCAATTATCTTGATGGATCACATGTTACGCCATCGTGGCCAGAATGCCGACGTTTTAGCAGGACAATCATAGCAACCAGCATTCCGCACATGCCTTACTGGCGTCTATCATCTTTTTATTTTGCCTATTTTGCCACACTGGGTGTGCTGCTGCCGTACTGGTCGCCATATCTGGCTTCACTGGGTTTTTCGTTATCTGATATTGGAAACCTGATGGCCATTATTATGGCCACCAAGGTGATTGCGCCAATTATATGGGCCTGGCTGGCTGACCGCAGCCATTCCAGCATGCGGCTAGTGCGCCTGGCAGCGCTATTATCAGTCATCTTCTACCTCGGTGTATTTTTCGGTGACAGTTTCTGGTGGCTGGCGCTGGTGATGATGTTGTTCACCTTTTTCTGGAATGCCGTATTGCCACAGGTGGAAGTGACTACCTTGAATCATCTGGGTGATGATGCCCACCGCTATGGCAAGGTGCGTCTCTGGGGTTCAGTAGGTTTCATCGTATCTTCTTTGTTGCTGGGGCATGCACTGGATACTTTTCCAGCATCACTGGTGTTGCCGGTAGTGCTGGCCTGTTTGCTGGGTATTTTTATTTTTACTCTGTTCATTCCCGATGCCGGGAAACCTGAGCATGCGGAACAGGGCGGTATAATACGGTACATTCTGCAGTATCCGGAGTTGATGAGTTTTCTGGCTGTCTGTTTTTTGTTGCAGGCCAGTCATGCGCCGTACTACACCTTTTATACTCTTTATTTATCGGACATCGGCTACAGTAAAACCGTAATCGGGATTTTGTGGGCGCTTGGTGTATTGTTTGAGGTAATGCTCTTTCTTACAATGCATCGGTTTCTTAAACCAGTACGTTTTCGTTCCTTGCTTATTTTTAGTTGTGTCATTACCAGCTTGCGCTGGCTGATGATTGGAATGTTTCCTGGCTCATTAGTCATGCTGGTGCTGGCCCAGGTGTTGCATGCTGTTAGTTTCGGTCTGTTTCATGGTGTTGCGGTATCAATGATACATCGCTATTTTACCGGTCGCCATCAGCACCGTGGCATGGCGCTTTATGGCAGTGTAAGTTTTGGTGCTGGCGGTGCAGTGGGCAGCCTTGTTAGTGGTTATATGATGGGCTGGTTTGGTGCGGAATTCACATTCATGGCTGCCAGCATGGTAGTGCTTATTGCCGCAGTACTTGCATGGTTTAGAGTACATGGTTTATTTGAAAAGCGGGTGTGAATATATCAACATCCGTTGATAGCAGAACTGATATTGATTTAGGGGTAGCCCCATGAGATTAAAATGTCACAAATAGAACGAAAAGTAGAGTTATTGTCACCGGCAGGCACACTTAAGAGTCAGCACTACGCAATGGCCTTTGGTGCGGATGCTGTTTATGCAGGTTTACCGCGTTACTCACTGCGGGTGCGCAACAATGATTTTAATATCGATAATTTATCTGTAGGTATTGAGGCCGCTCATGCGCAGGGAAAGCGTTTTTTTGTAGCCGTCAATATCATGCCGCATGGCAGTAAGTTGAAGACTTTTCTTGCCGACATGGCAAAAATTGTTGTATTAAAACCGGATGCGTTGATTATGTCAGATCCGGGATTGATCATGCTGATCAGGGAAAACTGGCCAGATATGCCGATACATCTGTCAGTACAGATGAATACCGTCAATGCTGCGGCTGTAAAGTTCTGGCAGGGAGTGGGTATAGAGAGGATTATTCTGTCACGTGAACTGTCCCTCGGTGAAGTGGAAGAAATTCGCCAGCAGTGTCCGGACATCGAGCTTGAAGTCTTTGTTCATGGTTCACTCTGCATCGCCTATTCCGGCCGCTGTTTATTGTCCGGTTATTTCAACCATCGTGACCCCAACCAGGGGAGTTGTACGAATTCCTGTCGCTGGGATTATAAAGTGGCCGGTGAGGAAACTGAGGCTGGCATTGAGCAGGGCAGCCAGGACTTTCAGGCAGATAACCGCAATGAGAATGCTCAGCATGTGATGTTGCTGGAAGAGTTTAATCGACCGGGTGAGTTGATGCCGATAGAGGAAGATGAACACGGCACCTACATCATGAACTCCAAGGACCTGCGTGCCGTCGAACATGTCGCACAGCTGGTGAAAATGGGCGTAGATTGCCTGAAGATTGAGGGACGTACCAAGTCCCATTATTACGCGGCCAGAACCAGCCAGATCTATCGCCGGGCGATAGATGATGCACTGGCCGGCAGGGAATTCGATCCATCACTGATGGGTGATCTGGAGTCGCTGGCAAACCGTGGTTATACCGATGGGTTTTTTGTAAGACACCACAGTGAGGAACTTCAGCGTTATCATGATAATGCTTCAACATCTCAGCGCCAGATATTTGTTGGCGAAGTGGCAGAAAATAATAAAAATGGGTTTTCACTGGTGAATGTTAAAAATAAAATTCTTGTCGGAGACTCTCTAGAATTACTGACCCCGGCTGGAAACATATCTTTTACCCTGAATGAAATGCAGGACAAAGACGGCAAGCCTCTTGAAGAAGCGCCCGGAGGCGGCTGGCAGGTGAAGATACCATTACCTGCAGAGGCAGGAGAGTATGGGTTGCTGGCGAGGGACTTGTAGTATTTAGATCCAAGTTCCAAGTTCCAAGTTCCAAGTCTAAGACCAAACCGCTTTTACTTGGAACTTGGATCTTGGAACTTCTTTTAATCAATTAACGCTTCAAGCACAGCACACCACGTTTTCGCAATATTATCCCGGTTATAACCACCACCCCCGGTAACCAGTAGTCGCCCCTGGCAATGCTCATCGGCTAATCGGCATAATTGTCGCGTAGCATGGCTATGAGCATCTGGCGTCAGGCCCATGTGGGTTATAGGGTCTCCAAAAATACTGTCGGCACCGGCTTGCAAGATGAAGAACTCCGGCCTGACTTTGGTGAGGAAGGCTTCAATTCTATTCCATGCCTTATAGAAATCCCTATCCTGCACATTGGGAGGAGTCAGCGGTAGATTTAATTTACGTCCCTTTGCCTTTCCGGTCCCTGTTTCTGAGCTGAAGCCGGTCCCGGGGTATAGATAATTACCATCTTCATGGATATCTGCAATGTAGATATCCGGGTCGTCCTCGTATTCATAGAAGACACCATCACCATGGTGGGCATCTATATCGACATAGGCAATTCTTTTAATGCCGTGCTCTTTGCGTAATCCTTCAATCAATATCCCGATATCATTGATGGCACAAAACCCGGCAGCAGTGTCACGGCGGGCGTGATGCAAACCGGCTATTGGTACGAATACCCTGTCTGTTTTTCCGGACATAATACGCCTGGCACCATCAAGAACACAGCCGGCGACAACAGATGCCGATTCATAGATACCAGGATATGCTGGTGTGTCACCACAATCCAGTGTTCCTGATCCTTTAGCCGACAGCCTGATTAGCTTTTCTATGTACGTTTGGGTATGGAAGTATTCAAGCTCTTCTCTGTTGGCGATTACAGGGGGAGCAACCTCTAGCTTTCTATCTAGACCAGACTGTTTGGCAGCGTTCCAGAATGCATCGAGCCGGTCTGGGCCAAAAGGATGCCCTTCACCAAAACCATAGGCGGCCAGTGCTTCACCGTAATAAACTGTGACCATATTAATAATTCAGCTTTAACAATAACATGCTAGTTTCTGATCTCTGTATGTCTGTCTCTGATAATGCCATGAATAGCAGGAAGATTGTGATGTGCTGCGCTATACTCATAAAAAATTATGACGAATTTAAGAATAAATAGAGCGTCATTCTTCGGATTGAAACTATTTTCTCAGGGATGTCTCATTCTGATATTGGCAATTGCATACGTCTCCATGGCCAGGGCATGGACCTGTGTCTATGTGTCCTCTTACCACAAGGGGTATGACTGGTCTGATGGCGTGGAGCGTGGCTTGCGTACCGTATTGGAAGGGCAGTGTGATCTGATCCAGTTCGATATGGATACAAAGCGGAACAAAGACGAGTCTTATAAAATTAAAAAAGCACGTGAAATTGCGTTTGAGATCAAAAAAATCAGGCCTGACGTGTTAATTACATCAGATGATAATGCAGCCAAGTACCTGGTTGTTCCTTATTTCAGAGGTGGAAATACGCCAGTGGTATTTTGCGGTATAAACTGGACTGTCCAGGAGTACGGGTTTCCTGCATCCAATGTGACAGGGATGATAGAGGTTGCGCCGGTCAGGCCAATGCTCGAATGGGCGCACAAATTAACTGAGTCGGGTACACGAGGGGTATACATTGGTGCAAACACGCTAACAGAAAAAAAGGATTATAATTATTTTTCTAAAGCGGCGGCAGATATGAATATTGAAATTGAACCTATGCTTGTTGATGACCAGCAGGCATGGAAATCTGCGTTTGAGCAGACGAAAGAAGCCGATTTTGTTATTCTTGGCAGTCCCTCTGGTATTGAAAACTGGGATAAAGAAGCTTTACTGCCATTTGTCAGAGCGCATGCCGATAAGCTGATTTTGACTAATTATAGCTGGATGATGCCTTTAGCCATGCTTGGATTTGTAAAAATACCTGAAGAACAGGGAGAATGGGCTGCAAAGACAGCTGTTGCTATCCACGAGGGAGTTCCAATACAAAGGATGCCGATTATAGCCAACCGAAAGTGGGAGGTTTATGAGAACATTTCCTTGCTGAAACTCTCGGGTATTGAAATTACAAAAACCCTGCGCGCCAGGGCAAAAAAATACAGGCAGGGGCTGTAGATGGCAACAAGTAAAAAGCTTATAAAAAATTCCAGACTGCAAGGAGTTTTATTTGCCGTACTTGTCTTACTCGGTGGCGCACTCGTCATGCTTGTCGACCTGCAGACGGAAAGAAAGAAATTTTCAGATTATTCTGATCTCGTTTACCAGGGTGTAGCTCAACGTTTGCTGACAGCTGAAGGCGTTATTACAGCACTGGTAACTTTTGGTCAGGATAGTGATATTGAAGGCGGTGCTGCTGATGGTGTTCTTCAGGATCTGGTTCAGACCTATCCCTATATATATGCCCTGGCCAAACTCGATTGGGTTCGCTGGCGTGACCGACCTAAATATGAAAGAACCATGCAGGAATATGGTCTGCCGGGAATGCTGATCCGCGAATACGACCAGAGTAAAGATTTATTTATAAAAGCCAGGAGGAGAAGCTCCTATCTGGTGACCAGTTTACTGGTTCCTGTTGAGCCCGAGACATCACAAATGCTTGGGCTGGATTTGCAAGTAAACGACGAAGTAAAAGAAGCTGTTTTACTTGCGATGAAAAATAATGCAGTTTCGCTGATAAATGTCCCCGAATATCTCGCATTACAGCCAGGCCTGATCATGATGAAAAATACATATTATGGTCGGCTGAAACCTGAATCATTACTGGAAAGTAAGCGCCAGATAAATGGAGCAGTTATGCTCTTTATTGATCAGCAAAAGATGTTTTCTTCATTTATAGAACATCTTTCAGATTTAGATTTTGAACTCTCACTGCTCGATATAAATTTATCTGAGACGGATGCCAATGAGCCTGCAGCAATTCATATAAATAATCAGGTGGTTTTACCAACCTCTGTAATATTTTCAGAGCATCGAGTATTTAAAGTGGCAAATCGTGATGTGCTGCTTAAGGTGACCAGCAGGTACCATCCTGGCATTTTGCAGATGATGATTGCTCTTGGTGTGATGATATTAATTGCTGTTGCATTGAGGGCTTGGGGTGCATCCCGCATGCATCAGCGCCTTGCCTTAGTGAAACAGGAAGAGTCATTTCAGGCTTTGTTTAGTGAGCGTGAGCGCGCTGAAGTAACTTTAAGCTCAATCACCGATGCAGTGGTTACTACCGATGAGCATAACAACATCACCTTCCTTAATCCTGTCGCTGAAAAATTTATGGGAATAAGCAATGACGATGCCTTTGGTAAATCGATTAATGATGTGGTTCATTTGCTGGACGAGAAGAGTATGGAAGAAATTATAAATCCACTCGATAGCTGCATGGAAAAATTGACAGAAAATAAAGGTGATGTGACTACCCATTTACTTGAAACATCTGCTGACAATAGCCACTTGTCTGTTGACGTGAACTGTTCAAAATTAAAAGATATTCAGGGCAATGAAATAGGTTCAGTGATTATTCTTCGTGATGTCACTCAAGAAAGGCAGCTGAAAAAACAATTGACCTACCAGGCCAGTCATGACTCTCTGACAGGCCTGGTAAACAGGGCGAAATTTGAAGAAGAATTAAAACAGGCAATCCTCACTTGTGGTGATGATAAAATCGGGCATGCTTTATGTTATATGGATCTGGACCAATTCAAGGTAGTCAATGATACCTGTGGACATATTGCTGGTGACGCACTATTGAAACAATTGAGCCAGTTACTTAATAAGCGTATACGTGAAAGTGATGTGCTGGCTCGTCTTGGTGGCGATGAATTTGGGCTACTACTTAGTAATTGTGATTTAGAAGATGCAGTACCGATAGCAGATTTATTAAGACTGGCCGTGCGTCAATTTATTTTTCGCTGGGATGAGCGTGCATTTGATGTACGAATGAGCATTGGTGTGGTCTCTATTAATGATCCTAACAGCACCCTTGCTGAATTAATGAGTGCCGCGGATGTTGCGTGTTACATTGCCAAAGAATCCGGCAGAGATTATGTCCATGCCTATAAGCCAGATGAGAAATCAGTAACGCAGCATCATGAATTAATGCAGTGGTCACAGAAAATCCAGGATGCCCTGCGTAACGATAAATTTCATCTCGTGTTACAGACTATGGCCCCCTTGCTATCTGCACAGGCTGATATTCAGGTTCAGGAGTTTCTGCTGCGAATTCGTATGGACGATGGAAGTGTCGCGACTCCTGCCACCTTTATTCCTGCTGCTGAACGTTATGGCTTGATGCATGATGTAGATATGTGGGTGATAGAACATTGTTTCGAGGTGATTCGTGATGTGCGACAGGATACTGATACTTCGATTACTTATCTATACAGCATAAATCTTTCAGGTCAATCTGTGGGTGATCCGGAAATCAGTGAATTTATAGTCAATATGATAAAAGAATATGAGATAGACCCAAACCAGGTTATGTTTGAGGTCACTGAAACTGCGGCAATCACAAATATTCAGTCGGCACTGGATTTTATTTCACAGTTCAGTGACCTTGGTTTTCGCTTTGCGCTAGATGATTTTGGGGCTGGTTTGAGCTCATTTGGTTATTTGAAAAAGATGAAAGTTGATTTTATAAAAATTGATGGGCAGTTTGTTAAAGGCATGGCAGAAGACCCTATTGATCGAATGATGGTGAATAACATCACGCACCTGGCTTATGGGCTTGGCCTTTTAGTGATCGCTGAGTCAGTAGAAGATGCGACATTGTTGGAGATGCTTCGTGATATCGGCGTGCATTTCGCCCAGGGCTATCATATTCAACGCCCGACAAGCATAGAAGACTGGAAAAAAGAAAATAAACTGAAGGCTATTTTTATGCGGACAGTTCATTGATGTTTATTGTGTGCTGGCGCACGATTGGGGATGTTTTCTCCCACGGGTAGTGTCTTTTAATCTATGTTAGATATAACTACTTTATTTTTTAAAACTCTTCAGGTGTATAGGCCCGTATACTAAGTGCATGTATTTCTGTTTTCATAGTCTCACCGAGGGCATCGTAGATTGCCCGGTGCCGTTGTATAGTACCCATGTCTTTGAATGCTTCGGCGATGATGATGACATCAAAGTGTCCTCCGCCACTTTTTGCGCCTTCATGCCCGGCATGTTCATGAGAACGGTCGATAATTTCCAGGCTTTCTGGAGACAGTGCAGCACTGAGCTTTTCACGTATCAGGTCTATGCGGTTCATTGTGGGAAGACTTTTTTGAAAGGTTTAACTGATACAGAATCATAAACGCCTGCAGCTATATATGGATCGTTGTCTGCCCATAGTTGCGCGGCAACTAGTGATTCAAAATCTGCAACGATCAGGCTGCCTGTAAAACCTGCTTCACCGGGATCTTCAGAATCAATGGCAGGGAAAGGACCAGCAGTAAGCAGGCGGCCTTCATTCTGTAGTGTTTCCAGTCGAGCCAGGTGTTCTGGTCTTACTGATTGACGTTTGTTCAGACTATTTGTTACATCAGTTCCAATAATGGCGTAATACATGTGGGCACCTCTAAGGATGGAAAAAGCTGGCGTATTGTCGCATCGTCTTTGTCTTCGGGCAATTCTGATATAATGCTGGTTTGATTTTCCTTTTCCTCGTTACGCAGACACACAATGGCCCAGTATTTCGAAATACACCCTGATAATCCCCAGCAGCGTCTTATCCATCAAGCCGTTGAGATTCTGAACAGGGGTGGCGTCATTGCCTATCCAACTGATTCCAGTTATGCGCTGGGTTGCCACATCGGAGATAAACAGGCGCTGGATCGTATACGGATAATCCGACGTGTCGATGCCAAACATAATTTCACCCTGGTTTGTCGTGATTTATCAGAACTGTCTACCTATGCCAAAGTGGAAAATAATGTTTATCGCTTATTGAAACACTTCACACCGGGAGCCTACACCTTCATCCTCAAGGCAACGAGTGAGGTGCCGCGTCGTCTGCAAAATCCAAAACGCAAGACCATAGGCCTGCGCGTGCCGGATAACACCATTACCCTGGCCCTGCTTGAGCAATTGAACCAGCCTTTGATGAGCAGCACCTTGATTCTTCCTGATGAAGAGCAGCCACTCAGTGACCCTCATGATATCCGTGAGCAACTTGAGCACCAGGTAGACCTTGTCATTGACGGTGGCTTTTGCGGCCTGGAGGCGACGACCGTTGTCGATATGGTAAGTGGTGCTCCGGAGGTGGTCAGGCGGGGGAAAGGTGACCCGGAACCTTTTGAATGATAAGAACAGTTTTACGTGTTACGTTTTATGTTTTACGTAAACCGTAAACCGTAAACCGTAAACCGTAATACATTCATTTATACTGAAACCGGTTATAATCCGCCCATGCAAGAACTTTCACTGATTCAAAAGATAATTACTTGGGCTGTGCCGGTGTTATTCGCCATTACTGTGCATGAAGTGGCCCATGGCTGGGTGGCGCTTCGATTCGGGGATAGCACGGCAAAGATGGCTGGTCGCCTTACGCTAAACCCCTTTAAACACATTGACCCTGTGGGAACCGTACTGGTGCCAGGTCTATTGCTAATGCTTGGTGGCTTTATATTCGGCTGGGCAAAGCCGGTGCCAGTTAACTTTGGCAACCTGAGACACCCCAAACGTGACATGATCTATGTTGCACTGGCAGGCCCGGGAGCGAATCTGGTGATGGCCTTTATCTGGGGAGCAGTTGGGTTTATTGCACAATTACTGCCTGCCTTTGCAGCTTTACCGCTGTTGTTCATGTCTGTTGCCGGTCTTTATATCAACACCATCCTTATGCTGGTAAATCTAATTCCTGTTCCTCCACTGGATGGGGGCAGAGTAGCTGTTGGTCTGTTGCCGCTGCCACTGGCAAGATCCTACAGTAAGCTGGAACCTTACGGCC
>JAUVSB010000116.1 GCA_030597275.1 Gammaproteobacteria bacterium | reverse complement strand
TGTGCATCGCCTGAAGCAAGGCTGGGTCTATATCACAGTATGATTTAGATTTGAAAGGATATCAGTGCGATAATAGCCATTTTCAGGGATATTCAACAAATGGCAGTTCGCTTGATGTCGCTACGTAATGTGCCGGATGATGAGCTGGATGATATCTGCACGTTACTTGATGAACATAATATTTCTCATTATGAGACCCCTCCGAGTAACTGGCTAATCTCAGCCGGGGCAATCTGGCTAAATGAACAGGACCAGCTCCAACAGGCCTATACTTTACTGAATTCCTATCAACAGCAACGCAGACAGCAGGCAAGAGAAGAATATACTGATCGCCGGCAAAAAGGTGAGCAGGAGGGCATTTTCGACAGGCTGATGCAAAATCCTGTGCAATTTATTGTCTACCTGGCCTTTATCATTTTTATTCTTTATTTCTCAGTAAAGCCCTTTTTAGACTTTGGTAAATGACACTCTTTAATTGTGCTGCAGCAAGACAAAATTCTCAGGAAGGTATTTCATGAATGAAACTATTATGGATCTTCAGACCCGGCTGGCATTTCAGGAAGACAGTATTGATACAATCAACCAGATTGTGGTTAGACAACAATCTGAAATTGATCTGCTGAAAAGGGAGATAATTCAGCTCAAAGGAATAGTTGATGAATTTCGTGATACTCAGGGAGATGGAGGTAGCGCAACAGAGTTGCCGCCACATTATTAAAGGATGAAACCTTCAACCAAGCTCCAAAATCGCATCCATCTCAACTGATGCATCTTTTGGCAGTGCTGCAACACCAATTGCAGCACGTGCAGGATAAGGCTCATTGAAATACTCTGCCATTACTTCATTGACGGTCGGGAAATGGCTGAGGTCAGTGAGGAAAACATTAAGTTTAACAATGTTATCAAGGGACCCATCAGCAGCAGCGGCGACGGCTGCAAGGTTTTTAAAAACCTGGTGGATCTGTTCAGAAATGTCATCGCTAATTATTACCATGCTTTCTGGAACCAGTGGAATCTGCCCGGAAAGGTAAACTGTGCTACCTGTTCTAACTGCCTGTGAATAAGTACCGATTGCCTGTGGGGCTTTGCTGGTAGAGATAACCTGACGATTCGTGTTTCCTGACATTTGTGCTTTCCTGTAAATAGAGTGATTTCTTGAATTCAGTTTTCAGACTTGGAGCTACCATTTCGAGCTATGTATTTTTCCGTTCAGCACTCAGTACAAAATCCATAGTGCGTATTCTGTGTAAAACTTTTTCCAGATGGTCTGAATTATTAATACTGATAAGGAATTCCAGTGAGCTGGTATTTCCATCACGGTCATCCATATCAACATGATCGATATTGCAATCTGCATCAGCAAGAGTTGAAGCCAGTGTTGCAAGTACCCCACGTCTGTTAATGGTATTGACCTGGATGACTACCTGAAAAAGGTTTTCAGGACCAGGGTCCCACTGTACATCAATCAGCCGTTCCGGGCGGTTGCGAAATTCACTTATGTTGGGACATTCCGGGTGATGGATAACTATCCCTCGTCCAGCGGTCGCAATGCCCTGGATGCGATCCCCTGGGATGGGATGGCAGCATTTTGCAAGGTGTATAACCATTCCCTCATCACTGACAATACCCAGTGGGCGAACACCCTTGTTGCGAGGGTCAAGTGGCTTGTTGCTGTCAGCCGACTCGTCCAGTAATGGCGCAAGTTGACGTGCTACTAATGGCGCCATTCGATTGCCCAGGCCAATATCTTCATATAGCAGCCCTTTGCTCTTGAACTTTATTTCTTTTAGTAAGGCTTCCATTCTTGCTTCTTCAACGGTGCTGGTAGAAAGTGAAAATGTTTGAAGTGCCTTATCTAGTAGATTTCTACCGAGTTTTCTGGCTTTGCGTTTCTGTAGATGTTTCAGGTGATGGCGGATGCTTGATCGTGCCTTGGCAGTCGCTACAAAATTTAACCACCCAGGGTCAGGCGTTGCATTTTTGTCAGTCGTTATTTCTATCGTATTGCCATTTCGTAATTGTGTTTGTAACGGCACGTAGTGGTGATTAACACGTGCGGCGACACAGGTATTTCCAATGTCTGTATGGACGGCGTAGGCGAAGTCTACTGGGCAGGAGCCACGGGGAAGAACAGTAATCTTGCCCTTGGGTGTAAAAACATAGACCTCTTCCGGGAACAGGTCAATTTTAACATTTTCCAGAAACTCTTTTGAATTACCGGCCTGTTTTTGCAGATCGAGCAAGGCGCTGATCCATTTGTTGGTTTCTTTCTGTACCTTGCCAGATTTATACAGCCAGTGTGCGGCAATGCCGGCTTCAGCGACCTGGTCCATCTCATTAGTGCGAATTTGAGCCTCAATTGGGACACCGTAAGGCGAGACCATGACAGTGTGTAGTGACTGATAACCATTGGATTTCGGGATGGCAATATAGTCTTTGAAGCGGCCGGGTATGGGCGCGTACAGGCTGTGCAGTGCGCCAAGGATGCGATAGCAGCTGTCTATGGAGTTAGTGACTATCCGTATTGCGTATACATCAAAGACCTCGTCGAATGACAGATCCTTGTTTTTCATTTTGGTGTATATGCCGTAAATATGTTTTTCACGGCTGCTGATTTTGCCCGTCACGCCATCCTGACGCATTCGTTTCTCGATAGAACTTTCTATCTTTTTCAACAGACCTTTACGGTTGCCTCTACGCTGTTTGACGGCTTTTTCGAGGGTGGTGTAACGTTTTGGGTGAATGGCCTTGAAGCTTAGATCTTCAAGTTCATGTTTGAAACTCTGCATACCAAGACGGCTAGCGATGGGGGCGTATATTTCCAGTGTTTCTTTAGCGATACGCTTGCGCTTTTCTTCACGCATTACGCCTAAGGTGCGCATATTGTGGAGCCGGTCGGCCAGCTTGATCATAATGACACGGATATCACGCGTCATTGCCATAAGCATTTTTCTAAAACTTTCTGCCTGGGCTTCTGCCTGATCGGTAAAGCTTACTTTGCTGAGTTTGCTTACTCCATCAACCAGCTCGGCCACTTCTTTGCCAAAACCTTTAGCAAGCTGTTTTTTGGCCGTGGGCGTGTCTTCAATGACATCGTGCAGGATGGCAGCAGAGATTGCCTTGCTGTCCATGCGCAGGCCAGCAAGGATTCTGGCAACTTCTACGGGGTGTGAGATATAGGCTTCGCCGCTAGCACGGCGTTGGCCAGAGTGGGCCTGGTAGCCAAATATGTAGGCACGGTAAATATTAGCGATTTCTCGTTTGCTTAGATAGCCCTCGAGCAGGCCTTCGATATCCTGAAACTTAAGATCCCGTCCCGGTCCAAAAGACGGGACAGGTTTATGCGTCGGCGGGTGGCGTTTCCTTAATGAGGGAATCAGCATGAGCTGCTATACCTTGATCAGTCTCACTGGTGTTTTCTTCACCCGTGTCATCGCTGAGAAACAGATCTTCAGCTGTTTCTTCCGGTTCTGGCTCATCAATAAGTATGTCGCTATTGACGAGGCCAGCAGCGATTTCACGTAGAGCAAGTACGGTATTCTTGTCGTTCTCGACTTCCAGTTCTGATTGATAACCTTCCGACAATTGCCGCGCTCGTTTGGCTGCAATGAGGACGAGATTAAATCGGTTATCAACATTTTCCAGACAGTCTTCAACAGTAATTCGTGCCATTTAACAATCTACTCGTAATATATTCAGTGGAACGGCGAATTTTAACGTAAAAAGGGGTAAATAGTCTAACTATAGTGCAGAATTCTTAGCAACTGATCGACCGCATCAGAGAGTTTGTCGTTGACGACGGTGTGATCATATTCCTGTTGATGAGATTCCTGCTCTTTGTAGGAAGACATCCTGGAATTTATTACCTCTGCAGAATCCTGCTGGCGGGCAATTAGGCGGTTTTTAGATTCATCTTTGTCTGGCGGTGAAATATAGACACTCAGTGCACTCGGGTAGAGTGATTTCATTTTACGGGCACCTTGCCAGTCAATATCCAGAATGACATTTTTTCCCTGCTCAAGTAAGGCTTCAACGCTACTTTGGGAGGTGCCGTATAAATTGCCATATACTTCAGCATATTCCAGCATCTCGCCATTGTCGCACAAAGCCAGGAATGCCGATTTGTCGACAAAATAATAGTCTTTGCCTTCTATTTCACCTGGTCGAGGTAGGCGGGTGGTGTGAGAAACTGCGGTTGTGGTACCTGGTATGGCACTTATCACTGCGTTGGACAGTGTCGTCTTGCCAGCACCGGAAGGCCCGGAAAGTATTAGAATGAAGGGTGAATGATGGTTACTCAACATTCTGAATCTGCTCCCTGATCTGCTCGATTAGAACTTTCAATTCTATCGATGCATTCGTGATGCGTATGTCAGATGATTTTGAACCCAGGGTGTTTGCCTCGCGATTCATCTCCTGCATAAGAAAATCCAGCCGCCTGCCGATGGGTTTTTTTGACCCCAGGGCATGGCGGGTTTCCTTGATGTGTGACTCAAGGCGGTCGAGTTCTTCTGCAACGTCCGATTTGTTGGCAAAGATAACAACCTCCTGCTCCAGACGACCCGGTTCCAGAGAGTCTTTTAACTCGCTGAGGCGTTTCTCGAGCCTTAG